>JAQTXT010000142.1 GCA_028688645.1 Rickettsiales bacterium | reverse complement strand
GTACTCACAGCACTTTTATCTTCTACAACTTGATTTGCATTATTATCCATTCCAGAAACTTTCAACTTTTGTCCAATTCTTATTGGGTATGGTTTTTCTAAATTATTTAATTGAGCAATTTCAACTGTCGTCATATTAGTTTTAGTTGCTATAGATGATAAATTATCACCAGCTTGAACAACATAAATATTACTACCATTATCTGACTGTCTATTGATAATGCTAATTTCTTGTGCCTTATCACTATCATTCCTTCCTCTTAAGCTCCTTGCCATTTTACCATCTGGACTTTCAACATAAGTTTCACTATAATTTGGTCTAAAGACTTCACCACCCTTGTTGACAACCTCAACAGATTTTTGAGTACATCCCACTATCACTAACCCTAAAAATAAAATATAGTATTTTTGCATAAATTATTCCCAATATTCTTTACTCCCTGCCCACATTCCAGTATATTGAATATTTTTAAAATGTAAAGTAAATAATTATAATATTACAGTCGATTATTTGATTGATTATATTTATTTAAACCACTTCTTAAAGAAACCCTCTTCATTCTTTCCTTCTTTTTCTTTTAGAATTTTATCTAATTTTAAATATAAATCTCTTTCTTCATTGTTAGTTGCTTTAGGTATTTCAACTGTAACTCTAACAATCATATCGCCTCTTCTTGAACCAGAATTTAAAATAGGCATACCTTTACTTTTTAATCTAAATTTAGTTTGACACCTAGTTCCTTCAGGAATCTTTAAAACAGCATCTCCACCTTCTATTAATTTTACACCAATTTCCCCACCTAAAATTGCCGTAGTCAAAAGTATTGGAACATCACACAACAAATCATCGCCTTCTCTTGTAAAGAAACTATCTTGTTTAATTGTTATGAATACATATAAATCACCATTTCTTCCACCTTTAGAACCAGCTTCACCCTCTCCTATTACCCTAACCTTATTTCCATCTTGAACTCCAGCTGGTATTTTTACACTCAAAGTTCTAGTTTTATTAATTTTTCCAGCTCCTCTACACTCGTGACAAGAATTTTTATTAATTTC
The DNA here is from genome assembly GCA_028688645.1 of Rickettsiales bacterium. Taxonomy (GTDB): domain Bacteria; phylum Pseudomonadota; class Alphaproteobacteria; order Rickettsiales; family UBA1997; genus CALXSC01. Next base: position 2,708 of record JAQTXT010000142.1, on the reverse strand, counting down.
ACCAGTTCCACCACATCTTCTACAACTATTTTCTACAATAAAAAAACCTTGTTGTTTTCTAACGGAGCCAGTTCCTCCACAATCAGGACAAACTTCAGGTTTTGAACCCTTTTCAGCTCCACTTCCAGCACAAACAGGACATACAACTGGTGCTGTGAATGTTACATCAATAGAAGTCCCCAAAAATGCTTGTTGTAGTGTAATTGTTGTATCATATCTTAAATCTGCTCCATCTATACCACTACTCCTTTTACCACGACTTCGTGAACTTTTTCCTCCGCCAAAATCTCCAAAAACATCACCAAATGCTGAAAAAATATCTTGAAAATCATTAAAATTACCTTGTTGGAACCCACCAAATCCACCTCCACCAGCACCACCTGCTCCACCACCCATACCACCATCAAATGCCGAATGTCCATATCTATCGTAAGCAGCTTTTTTATCTGCATCTTTTAAAATTTCATAAGCTTCTGCAGCTTCTTTAAATTTTGCCTCAGATGCTTTATCTCCAGGATTTCTGTCTGGGTGAAATTCCATAGCTTTTTTTCTATAAGCCTTTTTTATCTCTTCATCAGTTGCCGTCTTATTAACACCCAATATATCGTAATAATCTCTTTTCGCCATGATGTATCTCTATAATCTTTTGTAATATAATCACCTATAATATAAGATTATTTTCAATAAAAACAAGATAAAAAAATTATATCCAAATAACCATTAACTTTATTTTTATAATTTTCCTTAAAAAAACAAAAATTAAAAAATTAAATTTTAAAGTAAATAATTATCTAAAAAATCAATACTTTTATATTGACAGTTGTTTAAAAAATGGTACCATACTAAAAAAATTAACAATAAATAAAAATGTCAGAAACACTAACTCCGTTAGATCAAAATTCACAGCCTTTATTAAGCATAAGAGATAAAAAATTCACACTAGTTGGAACTATTTTTGAAAATTTTTTTATGCATTTAAATAGTTCATCGTTAGTTGATAAAAAAATAACCGATACACATGATATAGTTTTAGCAATAGAATACTTAGGTAATACCATGAGAAAATCTTTACCTAAAAATGCTCAAAAAATTGATGATTTTGTAAAAAGTGTTAACAGATTAAGAGAACAAGAGAAAGCTAAAGCTTCAAGAGAAATTTTAATACAATATCGAGAAGAAATGTTGAAAAATTTAGAAATCATAATTAAAATACTTAATGAACTTAAAATCACTAATTCTTTAGATACTGATATATCAACAATTCCTGGCATTTTGGAAATATTGCAATTTAACGAACTAAAGTTTAAAGCTGCAAGAGATGCAATGGTTCAAGAAATACAAGCAAGCAAGATGAAAAGATCATCAGAGTTAATTATGCCACCAGAACTAATATCTCCCCCTCTATCAGAGCAACAAGAGCGAATATCTTTAGAGCAAACAACGCATCAACAACAAGATTTTGTAAGAGAGCAATCTCTAGAAAGTGAAAATAGAGAAATGCCATTATCAGAGGAAGTAAGAAGAATAATGGAAGAAACACAAAGTATAGACAGAGAAGCTATAATACTGAGCTATTTTCTTTGTGAATCTATATCTTATCCTACTGATTCATGGAATGATATAATACAAAGAGAAAAAGAACAAAAAAATAGATCTTTTTTTAACTTTTTCAATTATATGAGTACCAAAGATAAATTATTTAAAAATTCTAAAGCTATTCAAGAATTTTTAAAATTATTGAATACAGAGGGAATGTTAGAAGACAATGATAAACTTTTAGATAATATGATAAAATTTTTAAATTTATACGGACTGTCGCATAATAATCCTCCATTTATCAAAAATGTCAGAGAAACTTTGTTATCCATACAACAATCAAAAATGCTAACACAAGTAGCTGAACAACAAAATGAACAATTACAATTAAGACCAAAACCTTTAAAACATTTAAGACCTTTAAGTGTTAGTTTACCGTTACAAGCTGGAGAAGATCATTCTGAATCGCGTTCTATGAAACTTCAAAGATCATATTCCGCAGATATGATGCAAGATTTAGAGCTAATGTTATCAGATATTGAGGAAGGTATCGAAAAAGATATTACAGAATTTACCGAAGAAGAAATAAATAAAATGTTACTAAATAATTTATTATTAATTGATTCTGGTACCGTTTTGAATAAGAAAACAATTAATTTTTTTAGAGGACTAATAAGAATTAGGGCTAAAAAAGATGACGAAATTGGAAAAATATGCAAGAGAATAAAAGAAAAATGGACAATATTAAAAAGTAATACAGAAAATTTAAAAAGTCTTCAATCAGAAAGGTATGAACTTAAAGAAAAATTAGAAATAGACGACTTAATAAAAGAATTTACTAAAGGTACAGATGCTAGCGCTCAAAGAATAACAGATGAAATGATGACTGTTGCTGGTCTACAAAATTTTATTCCAATTATAAAGGAGCTACAAAACCTCGATGAGATATTTAAACAATGGGAAGATGAAAAAATAGCCGATGAAGATCGTTACAAAAAATTAAGTGACGAACAGTTAAACAAAATTAGTGAATATTTTAAAAAAATTACCGAACATTTATCTAAAACAGACAGTAATAGTAAAAATTTTTCATTATTTTTAAATTTTCTTGATGGGTATGGTTTTAAATCTGCTAATTTCAGAAATAAAGCAGAAATAGAATTCAACAACTT
>JAQTXT010000141.1 GCA_028688645.1 Rickettsiales bacterium | reverse complement strand
AGTTGGCCACTTACCAAACTTATTGTTGTTTTTTTTATACTTTTACTTGAGTATTTAAGTTAACGTTAGTTTTTGAAAATCCCCAACCTTACATTTTGTTTTCGTTTTAAATTTAGGTTTTATATTATTGAATTTGAAAATTAAATATTTTGAAAGATAGATTAAAATTCTTGAGTAAATGAAGTTTTTCAAAATAATTTTATTGAAATTTAATCAGTATCAAAATGATCAGAATGACTCTTATTTCGATAAAAACTATATAAACGTAAAACTTTGAACTTAATCTCACAAAATATACATGAAAAATCAGCAAAAAGTCTGACCAATCAAATTTCCACTCTTCAAAAAGAGAGTTAGTTTTATGATAATCTTGTGACAATTTTTACAATATTTCTTTAAACGAATCATGTCAAAATCCACCTCATAAACTGTTCAAAATCTTCTAATACAATAGCTAAACACATAAACATAACTGAAATCTCTTGAAACTGCAATATAGAATCTTTAAAATATGTATTTACAAAAATTCTCTATGGGAAATCTTATTCTTGGCTGGTAAAATTTTCTACTTCCTTTACCCAAATAAAAACCTTATATACTCTCCAAAGATAAACTATTTTCACAAAGCAGTCTTGTTTCGCCTTCAAGCACAGAATTACTAAAAATTTAAGACCAAAATATTCAACCTTTTGGAGAACATAGATTTGTACCTATAAAAAAGGCTAACTCTAAAAAGAACAAAAAAATCAAGAAAAATAAAAAATGATCCCCTTTATTATTTTTAACTACTCAATATGTTCATGCCTAATGTCTTTTAAGTCTTCAGACACAAAAAATTAGCTAATTTTGTATTCATTCATATGTCATTTTTTATTTGTAATGTTTTAAATTGAATTTAAAAATTGATTAGAAAAGGATTTCTTCTAAAAATGAGTAATTATAAATTTTGATTGGAATGTAATAATAAGCAAGAAGTGGCCTTCCGATAAGTAAACAACTTCATGATTTTTTCCCTGACATTGAGGGATAACTTTGCAGCCGTCACTCGACATTATTCTGTAAACTGAAAACAAACTTCAATCGATTATATGACAGTAATTTATGCATGTAATATAAAAGACATGGATCCATAATTTTATGTTTTGGTAAAAGGAGATTGTTAGATTGTGGATGAATCAATCACAGAAATGAGAATGTCAATGGGACTGGAAAATGGAATCATAATCTTGGTTTCTAAAACTTATGCTCAGTCATAACTTTTCATTAACAGCAATCATTTTACTGAATAACTGATTTTTGATCATCACGGAGATCTTCAGTAGGGACTCAATAACTTATCCACTGACATAACTTCCCTTATAAAAAATTCAATTCAAGGATTAAAAGAAACTGAACTTTTTGGAGGCATATTCTACATTCACGCCAACATTCCCGAGGAGCGCTTTCGTTATAATTAATTGCTTCTTATGGGAATTTATTTAGGAATGTTAATTATTAATGGTAGAGCAGCAAAGGTAGCAAAATAAGATGTGATACAAAACATGATCGAATTAGGTTCAATGGGTTGTGAAAGATCAATCAGAAGGAGATTTGATCACTACTTTAATCGCACTTTCGAAATTACTTTACCTTAGGCAAAATAATTAAATCATAACTCTTCGAATAATGATATTTAACGAATGAACAATGGCTTATTTTTATCCAATATTGAGCCAATCCGTCACTATCCTCTACTAAACAATGATTACAAACTTATGTTATGTCAACTTGATCTAGCTAAAGAGGATGTCTGTTATGAAAAAGCCAGAAGAAACGATATCAGGCAACGCAAAGATTAACTTATGGCTGAAATCACAAAATAATTCCCTTCAATTAATAACTTGATATCATTATCGAAGGCTAATATTAATCTCTAAAAAGAAGTTACATTCACGTCAACTTACAGTCGATCATAAGAAGCCAAAACTGTATAAGAGCTCTAATGTTAAGATTAATAAGAAATCTTGAGAAACCCCAGCAAGTAAATTTTTCATCTAATTTGTAGATTCCTTACAACTTTACAGTCAGAAATTACGCTCGTTCAGGGTTTCCTCAACAAATCAAATTCTATTGAACAACTTATCGATAGTTTATGGAGGATCAATTCGAAATAATTACATCTTTACACTGACGATGTTGTAGAATTAGTTTAAAAGATGAAAAATTAGCTTTAACTCAGCGTAATTAATTGACTTATTTTAGGCCTGTATGATTGTAGATCACTACTTTTTGATGATTTTAGTTCATAAGAACAGACATACTGAACTTTTATGTGAAGTCAAGCAAAAATTAAATAAGGGTGAACTTAAATCAAAATCTCTTTTTAAAATTTAAGAAGAAGATATTGTTCAATAAAGGTTTCATGTTGATAAAGCTATCGGTTAAAGATTGTTCACATCTGTTCCATCAAAAGGTGTTGCTATTTTTGATCCATCTTAAGCGATTTGGTTTTAATGATTTTAATTTTTTTCAAACCTTATTATCGTTTTTAACATCTTTTTATGTTTACTTTTTATATTTATTTTTTTGATATGATAAATACTAAAAAATTAGAATGAAGAAAATTTGACAAACAGGAAAATTTTATAAATAGTGAAATAAAATATAGATTAATAATTAATAATCACTTAGATATTTCATTAAAGAAAAAGAAACAAAATGAGCGAAGATTCAAACAACTACTTCTTTGGTTACATTGGAGTCGCATCAGCACTTATTTTTGCCAACCTTGGTGCTGCCTACGGTAGTGCTAAAGCTGGTGTCGGTATCTGCTCAATGGGTGTCCTTAAACCAGAACTTATCATGAAATCAGTCGTACCAGTTGTCATGGCCGGTATTTTGGGTATTTATGGTATGATCGTTGCTGTCATTATTGTTCAAAAGAGTACATTTAAATTTTATCCAGTTCCCGGAACCGATTATAAGCCAAGCGCCGCTTACGCTCATCTCGCTTCAGGATTGTGCTGTGGATTCAGTTCATTAGTAACTTGTTTTTATTAATAAAGGCTGCTGGTCTCGCAATCGGTATTGTAGGAGACGCAGGTGTGAGAGCTAACGCACAACAAGATAAAATCTTTGTCGGCATGATTTTGATATTGATTTTCGGAGAAGCCCTCGCTTTGTATGGACTCATTGTTTCACTTATCTTAACCTCCCAAGGTTGAGTCATCGCATTGATCATTTTGTCAAATATGCTATTTCTCTTAATTCTTTCATCTTTAAGAAACTTTCAATATAAACAGTAGATTTTTTGCTCCTTTTTAATTTTTTGATTTCATTTGATTTAGTTGAAACTTATGAATTGTAGATTTATTAAAATTTCATCTATATCAGAAACTTAGAATTTATCTTAATTTTTTTATTCTCATAATTTCTAAACTTTTAAATTTCTGTCTAACATTATAATTTCTTTAATCTAGACAAATTAATGAAATATTTTTTCTATAATTGCATATTTTAATATCTATACCTACCATTTTGTGATCATATGCTTTGAATTATTGCCATTTTCTTTCATTTTACATTCAAAATCATTAATATTTTTGATATATAAGAATAGTCCTCCGAGAGCAAGATTCTTTGAAAGAATTTTGACAGAAAAAATACAAATTAATACTTTTTCACGATATGATTAATATTTTTATGACAGCGCATTTATAAATGAAAATATTTTGGTCTTATAACTTATTAAACGAAGTGAAATTCTGCAAAAAGAAATCATTTTAGATCTTAATAAAAAAGCTATTTAAATAATA
>JAQTXT010000019.1 GCA_028688645.1 Rickettsiales bacterium | reverse complement strand
AGTTGAATTAATTCTTCTTTTAATATTTTTCTTTCAATTAGTTCTATTTCATCTTTTACACTAATATCATCTTTTTTCTTTTCTATTTTTTCGTTTAGTTGGTTGTTAGGTTCTTTTAGTTTTTCTGTCATCATTTCTTTACCTTTTTTATTATTAATAAAAATCGCACTTTAAAATAAAGTGCGGAGGTTAAGAAAACTGAATCAGATCAGCCCTTACAGCCTTTTAACCCATACAAGTATGAATTATTATAACTATAAGCCTCCGCTTTAATCTCTATAAAAGATAAAGAGAGGTTTCTCTGATTTCGGTTTCTTATGCCGCTGCCCATACAGGCAACTTAATTGTTAGATGTTTAAACTTATTTGTCAATTTATTTACTATTTAAACAATAATTTTGACATTAAAAAATATAATATTACAATTTCCTGTGACTATGTGGGGTAGTCATATTGTGTGGGTGCAATTAAATAAAATAGGAAAAAAATGAAAATATGTATTATAGGAACTGGTTATATTGGTTTAACTGAAGGTTTATGTTTTGCTGATTTAGGACATAGTGTTAATTGTTTTGATATAGTAAAAGAAAAAATAGAGCAATTAAAAAAAGGTGTTCCAACACTTTATGAAGACGGCTTGGAAGAGATGTTAAAAAGAAATCTGGAGAAAAAAAGTATAACTTTTACAACAGATTTAAAAGAGGCTTTAAAGGATAGGGAAATTGTATTTATTTGTGTAAATACACCGCCAAATCCAAAAGATGATTCTGCCGATTTAACTGCTTTAATTCAAGCTACAAAAGATATAGCTAAGACTATGGATAAAGATAACAAATTTGTTTTAGTTGTTAGATCCACAGTTCCAGTTGGAACAAATAAAATGGTTAAAAAATTAGTCCAAGATAGTAATCCAGATTTACAATTTACAACAGCTTCAAATCCAGAGTTTTCAAAACAAGGAACTGCTATTTATGATTTTTTAAATCCAGATAGAATTATTGTTGGAGTAAATGATGATAATACTAAATTAGTAATGGAAAAAGTTTATAAACCGTTGACCGATAAAGGTTCGCCGATATTATTTACAAATATTGAAACCTCTGAGCTTATAAAATATGCTTCAAATACTTTTTTGGCAATAAAAATCACATTTATAAATGAAATAGCTGATATTTGCGAGAAGACTGGAGCGAATGTTGATGAAATAGCAAAAGCTATGGGTATGGATAAGAGAATTAATCCATATTTCTTAAACGCTGGTCCTGGAATTGGTGGTTCGTGTTTTCCAAAGGACTCTATTGCATTATATAATATGGGCAAAAAACTTGGTTTGAATATGGAGCTTGTATTGGCTTCTTCAGAATCAAATAAAAAAAGAAAAAAACGATTGGCACAAAAAATTATTAAGGTATTAAACGGTAAATTAAAAAATAAAAGAATTGCATTATTGGGTTTGACTTTCAAAGCGAATACTGATGATACAAGATTTAGTCCAGCATTGGATATTATTAAGCAATTATGGAAAAAAAAAGTCTATGTAAATGCTTACGATCCAAAAGGTACAGAAAAATGTAAAACTATGCTTGAAAATAAGTATTTAAAAACGACTAATTTTTTTGATAATCCCTATGACGCTATAAAAGATAGCGAGTTATTAGTTATTGATACTGAGTGGGAAGAATTCAAAAAGCTCGATTACAAAAAAATCTATGAAATGTTAAATCAAAAAGTAATAGTTGATTTAAGAAATATTCTTGATAAAAAAGAAATAGAGAAAATCGGATTTAAATATATTTGTATTGGTAAATAAATGCAAAAAGAAGAAATAGAAAGACCAAATTTATTTAATATAGAAGCTGAGCAAGCCGTCTTAGGAACTATTATTTTGAATAATGATTACTTAGGAAAGGTTAATGATATTTTAAAGGGTGAGGATTTTTATGAATCCGCTCATCAAAAAATATATGACTATATTATACAAACGACTCTTAAAAGTAATATAGTTGCTGACAGTGTTACATTAAAAACATTTTTTCAAAATGATGAAGAAATAAAAAACATTGGCGGAAGTAATTATCTTTCTATTCTTTTAAATGCAGGAACTGGAATAATTGATATAGTTGATTATGCAATGGTTATTAAAGATTTAGCATTAAAAAGAAATTTGGTTTTAATCGGTGAAGAAATTGTAAATAATTCCTACAAGAATAGCTCTAATGTAAAAGCCCAAAATTTAATAGAAGAAGCAGAAGGTGAGCTATTTAATTTAAGTTATTCAGGTGAAAGCAATAAAAGTTTTGTTGGTATAGTCAACTCACTTGCGGAAACCGTTAACAAAACAAGATTAGCTATTGAGCGAGGTGGTTCTATTAGTGGTATTCCCACAGACTATATTGATTTAGATAGAATGCTAGGTGGATTTCAAAATGGTGATTTAATAATAATAGCTTGTAGACCATCAATGGGTAAAACAACACTTGCCATTAATTTCGCTTATAATGCCGTTAAGTTTTTTGACAAAGAATTTAAAGAAGGAAAAAGCAAAGACAGAAAATCCGTTGGATTCTTTTCATTAGAAATGCCCGCTGATCAATTAGCTTCAAAAATACTTTCACGAGAAACTGGCATAAATTCTTCCAATTCTAGAACTGGTGAAATTGAAAAAGAAGATTTCGACAAAATTGTCAAAAAAGCAGATGAAATTTCAAAATTGCCATTTTATATAGATGATACACCAGCTTTATCAATAGCTGCAATTAAGACAAGAATTAGAAGAATGGTTAGACAAAAGAATTTAGGAATTGTTTTTGTAGATTATTTACAGTTAGCCCAAGGAACAAAAGCCCAATCAAGAGAAAATAGAGTTTTAGAAATTGGAGAAATTACAATGGGACTAAAAGCTATCGCCAAAGAATTTAGTATACCAGTAATCGCACTTTCTCAATTATCAAGACTTGTTGAACAAAGAGAGGATAAACGACCTCAATTATCAGATTTAAGAGAATCAGGAAGTATCGAACAAGATGCTGATATTGTTATGTTTCTTCACAGAGAAGAATATTATGAAGAAAGAAAAAAACCAATGGATGGCGATCCAAAGATGGAAGCTTGGATGGCAAAGATGGACAAATTAAGAAATAGAGCGGAAGTTAACATCGCAAAACACAGAAATGGTCCAATTGGTAGTGTAGTTCTCAGATTTGACGGTGTATTAAGCAGATTCCAAGATTATGCAGGGCAGTACGATAAAGTCGAATAATACATTAAGTTTACTATTCGAATGCCAATACTATTTTTAAATGATTAATTGACAATTTAAATAAAAAAATTATTTTATAATCTATATAGCTAAGGGTTTTGACATGGAAAAATTAAATAAAATTAAAATAGCTTTTGAAGAAAAAACAAAAAACATTGCCAACGAGCAACAACTTAAAGAAATAAGAAACGAATTTACAAGCAAAAACGGTTCCATAACCGCTCTCATGCAGAACATCAAAGACCTTCCCATAGAAGAGAAAAAAACCTACGGCGCCGAAGTCAACAAACTAAAAGTTTTCGCCGAAGAAAGAATTTCAGCCTTAGAAAAAGAACTTGGAAATCAAAAGATCAAAGAAAACCTCAAAAACGAAGGCCTAGACATCACAATTCCGGTCCGCAAAACCGAAGAAGGACTAATCCACCCCATGACCAAAGTTCAACGAGAACTTCAAGAGATTTTTCAATCCATGGGCTTCTCCATCTCCGACGGACCAGAAATTGAAGATGACTGGCACTGCTTCGAGGCTTTAAACATGCCACCTAGCCACCCCGCAAGACAAATGCAAGACACATTCTACATGCCCAACTCCGATGACGGCAAAGAAATCGTTCTCAGAACACAAACAACCTGCATCGAAGTCCGAGAAATGCTCAAAAGTAAACCACCATTCAAAACAATCACAATGGGCAAAGTCTACCGACGAGATTTTGACGCCACACATGTTCCAATGTTCCACCAAATTGAAGCCTTCTATGTAGACATCGGCATGACCATGGCCAACCTAAAATACCTCATCGCAGAATTTTGCCGAAAATTCTTCGAAGTTGAAAACATGACCCTCCGATTCAGACCCAGCTACTTCCCATACACCGCCCCAAGCATGGAAATTGACATGAAATGCACCAAAGAAGGCGGAAAAATCACAAAATTTGGCGAAGGCGACGACTGGGTAGAACTCGGCGGCTCCGGCATGCTCCACCCAACCGTCCTCAAAAATGTAGGGCTCAACCCCGAGGAATATCAAGGCTTTGCATTTGGTTTCGGTATTGAGAGATTGGCTATGTTGAAATATGGTATTTCAGATATGAGATATTTGTATGAGGGGGATTTGAGGTTCTTGAAACATTATGGGTTTAGGTTTTGCGAGGCATAGGCTGTTATTAAAAGTTAAAAATACATTAAATGAGTAATATAAAAATAGATAATCAGGAGAAAAAAGCTGAAATTTTAAATTTATCGAAAGATATTGTTGATGATATAGAGCTTTCAAGAATACCACTCTCAAATATAGTATTAAAAGCAATTAGATTAGCTAAAATTTGTGGTGATGAGGACATGGAAAAAGTATTTAAACATGAAAGTTCTGGATATTCTTATGGAAAAGATGATTCTGATGAAGAAATTTGGAGGTTGCTAGAAATTGGTGATAGAGTGAGAACAGACAAAGAAACAGGAGAAAAATTAGCTTATTTTAGTTCAATTTGTGAAAATGAAAATATTGCAGAAGCAAGTAGGCGAAGATTGTCCGTTTGTAATGATCCAAATTATTCAATTTCTTCGGCAAATCCTAATCAATATGTATGGAATACAAATCACACAAATTTAACAGAAAGACAAAATATGTCAACAGCAATTTTGACTTCCTCAAATATTTTATCAACGAGTAAAACATTAATATATAGGTATGCATTCAACATATATTATGAATTAAAATTCTCAAATTTAACAGAAACTATATGGTCATCTTTTAAAGAAAAAACAGATAAACTAATTAGTGATATTGCTCCTGATGAAGTTAAGAAGTTATCAGCTATATATGATAATTTAAATGATACAAACCCTGAAAAATGGTCTGGAGCATTAACTTCATGCAGAAAAATGCTAAAAAGCATAGCAGATATATTATATCCACCAAAAGAAGAGTCAATTTTAAAAGATGGTAAAAAAATAAAACTGGGTGGCGAAGAATATATTAATAGATTAATGCGTTATGTAGAACAAAATAGTTCTTCAGAAACATCAGAAAAAATTACAAATTCAAATTTAGATTATATAGGAACAAGACTTGATACAATCAATAAAAAAGCTTGTAAGGGTGTACATAATGATATCAGTAAAGATGAAGCTGAAAGATGTTTTATGTATACATTTTTAGTAATTGGAGATATTTTGAGTATAGCCAATGAAAAAAAACAAAACAATCCTGATGTTAATATAAAAATTGAGTAGATAAACAATTAACACTTCTGCAGGAAGGGGTGCAAACCAACTCCTACTTTAAAATTTATAAAATTTTATCTACATCACATACTGTTTCTGAATTTAAAAATATTAATTTATTACTATATGAATATTGTTCATATTCTAAAATAGCATCTTCTCCGTATGAGTATTCATAGCAATATTTAGTTTTTATTATAGTTCCACTAGATGTTTTGTATAAATTATTATCGATCCTTTTTACATACACTTTATAAGTTTCGGATGAAGCATTTACAGATATTGTTAAAAATATAAAAAGATAAAAAATTTTTTTCATAAATTACAGTTATCTTACTTTTAAGATAATACGAATGTAAAATATTTTTTAAGGATGTCAATAGTCTATTTTTTTATAAAAAATTTATTTAAAAGTTGTTATATACAAGTTTTTGTGGGAATGAGTTTCCAATCACTCCTCACCCCTCACAACACCCCACCCAACCGCCCCCTCATTTTATCAATCACCCCATTTTGACTTTTAGGGAATAGCAGATTACACACCTCTTCCCGCCCAGTCCGTCATTGCGGTGTTAGGTTTGTTAGTTAGTAGAACGAGGTTTATATTTATTGCAATAATACCTGGATTCCCGCCTTCGCGGGAATGACAATAACTGGACTGAATAGAGCTGTCATTCCCGCGGAGGCGGGAATCCAGTGTCAAATGTAAATAGCTCCCCTTTGTCCTTCGGACATTTCCCCTCAAGGAGGGGAAAGATTATTCTTAACCACTGCTCGTAATCTTGCCCCTCCTTGAGGGGAAATGTCCGAAGGACAAAGGGGAGCTATAAACCTTAACCCACCGCCGACTTTGTCGGCACTTCCCTTATTAGGGAGGCAAAAAATCATTTGACAATTACCCAAAACCATTTAAAAATATAACTGCCTACGGGCATTTGTGATGGCTTAAACACCAAAGCATACTTAACTAATGATCGTTAGGCCTTTGTTGTATTTACAACTCTTTAAATATGGCGGAGGCTTGCGGTTATAATAGGTTATTTATAACCTAAAAGGCTGTAAGGGCTGAGTATGTCAGTTGTTTAACCTCCGCACTTCTTTTAGTGCGTTTTTTATTAATTAAAAAAAGAGGTCTAAAATGGATGAACTGATGAAAAATGATTTAACAAGTAAAATTTATTTTCTTGAAAAGAATGAAGAGAAGAGAAAGAAGATGGAGGCAAATGCTCTGCTGAATAAGGAGCTGATGGTGGTGATTAAGAAAATATTTGAGTATTACATTAACAATAAGCTTAATGAGAGGGATGATCTTATAGAATTGAGAAGAATTCTTAATTTTATTGTAAAAACTGGTAGGTCTAAGTATGATTTGGAAGATAAGTTCTATAGGTTGAATGGATTGATTGATAAGTTTGGCAAGAGGAAGTAGTTGGCTCGCCACTTATGCAGGAAGGATTTTGTAAGTCCATTCCTGCTTAAATAATGTGTTATATGCGTGATGTGTCTATTCTTATAATAATAGGCTTCTCTCCTTGTTCTTCTGAAGCTCTTTTCTTTGGGGTTCTTTCTTCTGAATATGGAGCTATTTTTTCTGAATATGAAACTCTTTCTCTCTTTGGAATTATTTTTTCTGGATCTCTTCTATGCAGAACTATTTCTCTCTTTTGAGTCTTTTTTTCTGGGCCTTCTTCTTGGCCTGAGCTCTCGCGTTTTCTTTGTTCTAGGATTCTAGTGGTAGAGCTAGTTGGTGTTGTTTTTGTTGGTGTAGAAAATGGACTGTTGGTTTTTTCTTTATCAACTTTAGCTCCCGTTAAGTTGGCTCTTGTTAAGTTGGCTCCTTCTAAGTTGGTTCCTCTTAGGTCGGCTTCTCTTAAATCAGCATCTGTAAAGTTAGTGTCTTCTAGAGTGGACCATCCTAAGTTAGCTTGTCTTAAGTCGGCTCTTGTAAAGTTGGTTCCTTCTAGGTTGGTTTTTCTTAAGTTGGCTTTTTTTAATTTGACTTCTATCAAGAAAGTTCCTGTTAAGTCAGCTTCTTCCAAGTCGGCGTTTTTAAAGTTGGCTATATTGAAGCGAGCTCCATTTAAGTAAGCTCTATTTAAGTGAGCTCCCCCAAAGTTGACTTGTTCTAAAGTGGCTCCATTTAGGAAAACTCCTGTTAAATCAGCCAATCTAAAGTCGGTTTGCATTAATTTTGCTTCCATCAACTTAGTTCCTATTAAATTAGCGCATTGTAAGTTAGTTTTTGTCAAATTAGTTCCTATTAAGTTGGCTCCTGTTAAGTTTGCTCTATTTAAGAAAGCTCCTGTCAAGTTAGCTTCTGTTAAGTTGGCTCCTGTTAAGTTGGCCCATCTTAAGTTGGTTCTTGTTAAATTGGCTCCGCTAAAGTTAAAACCGTTTAGGTCTAAACCTGATAAATCTAATCCGCTTAAATCGCATCCAGAAAAATCACGACATCTTTCTTCATTTATTTTTCTTAATATGTCTTCTTTTGTGAGTCGTTTTTTTGTTGTTTCCATTTTCTTGAATAAAATATTGTTGTTAATGATTGTAGATGTTGTATTACATTTTGTTGTTTTAGTCAAGATTAAAAAGGCAAATTTTTGGTTGACTTATTTGTGGGTTGTGTATAAAATTGATTTATGTTTATTTTCAGTAGTTAGACTATTGTAAGGATAAATTTACCGCGGAGCAAAATCTTGCGAGAAGGTGAATACTGATTGGATTGCAATCAATACTTACCTTGCGGTGTCAAGAATAAAATACTGATTTTTATTGTTTTATTATGGATTTTTTATGAAAAAAGAAGTAAAACCTGTGGTTGATTTTAAAGAAAGGTTATTAACTTTTTCAAAATTAAGTTTTGCAGAAGTTATAAAAAAATTAAAGACAGATTTTGATATTGGTCTTGAAGATGATGATGTGGAATATTGCCACCAAAGATATGGTTATAATGAGATAGAAACTGTGGTGAGAAATAGTTGGTATAAAAGGCTTTATAACTCTTTTATTACTTCTTTTAATATTATATTGTTTGTAATTATAGGAATTTCTTTTTTTACTGATTATTATCTTAAACCAGAAGGGGAGAAGGATTTAACTTCTGTAATTGTTATTTCGGTTATGGTATTTTTGAGTGGTATTTTGGATTTTATTCAAGATACTAAGTCGGATAAAGCTAGTGAAAAGCTTAAGGCGATGATTAAAACTACGACAACTGTTCTAAGGAATAATGAAAGGGTTGAAATTGCGTTGAATGAAGTTGTTCCGGGAGATATTATAATTCTGTCGGCTGGTTCAATTATTCCTGCGGATTTGAGAATTTTACAGGCGAAGGATTTGTTTATTTCTCAATCTTCATTGACTGGAGAATCTGCACCTGTTGAAAAATATTCGGAAGATATTTGTTGGTTAGATTCTAAGACTTCAATTAAGAGCGGTGCTCTTGATATTACTCCTTTTAATAACAAAGTAGAAAATGATACCCTTAATAATAAAGAAAAGGGTAAAATTGATGAAATATCGCCCCTTGAGCTTAATAATTTATGTTTTATGGGAACTAATGTTGTTAGTGGAAGTGGTATTGGCGTAGTTATATCTATTGGTAGTCAAACATATTTTGGAAGTCTTGCAAAGAGTATTTCTCATGAAAAGGTGGAAACAAGTTTTGATAAAGGTGTAAAAGAAATTGGTTTTATGCTGATTAAGTTTGTTATAGTTATGGCTATAGCTGTGTTCTTGATAAATGGATTTTTCAAAGGCGATTGGGTTATTTCGTTTCTTTTTGCGGTGTCTGTTGCAATAGGATTAACTCCAGAAATGTTGCCAGTTATTATTACGACAAATCTTGCGAAGGGTGCTCTTGTAATGTCGAAAAAGAAGACTATTGTAAAAAATTTGAGCTCTATTCAGAATTTTGGGGCTATGGATATTTTATGCACTGATAAGACGGGAACTTTAACTGAAGATAGAATTGAACTTGAATATCATTTAAATGTTCATGGTGAAGAAGATGATAGGGTATTTAAGCATGCTTATTTAAATAGTTATTATCAAACTGGTTTAAAAAATTTGATTGATGTGGCGGTTTTAAAACATATGGATGAACATACTTGTGATATAAAATCTGTAGAAACTTGTCTAAGAGATGCAGTTAAAAGATATCATTTGATTGATGAAATACCGTTTGATTTTACAAGAAAAAGAATGTCGGTAATTTTAAGAGATAATACTGGTAAAACTCAATTAATCACGAAAGGTGCTGTAGAAACTATGCTTGATATTTGTGGATTTGTTGAATATGAAGGACAAGTTGAACCTCTTACAAGTGAATTAAAAAATGAAGTTCTAAAACGAATGGCGGAATTTAATAATAAAGGAATGAGAGCGCTTGGTGTGGCTCATAAAACTCGTTTTGATAGTGGTATTGAAAGATTTTCAGTGACTGATGAAAAAGAGATGGTGTTTATTGGATTTGTAGCATTCTTGGATCCTCCAAAGGAAAGTGCAAAAATTGCTATTCAAAATCTTAATAATTATGGAGTTAAAATTAAAGTTTTAACTGGAGATAATGATTTAGTTGCAAAATATGTTTGTGAACAAGTTGGGCTTGGTTCTTGCTGTGTTTTAACTGGTAACGAAATTCAAAATATGAATGATGATAAATTAGCAAATGTTATTGAAGAATATGATATTTTTGCAAAATTGACGCCAGAACAAAAAGCTAGAATTGTTAGCCTTTTGAGAAGTAAAGGGCATGTTGTTGGATTTATGGGAGATGGTATAAATGATGCGCTAGCAATGAAAAAATCCGATGTTGCAATCTCAGTTGATACGGCAGTAGATATAGCTAAAGAAAGTGCTGATATTATTCTTCTTGAAAAAGATTTGCAAGTTTTGGTAAATGGTGTTGTTGAGGGAAGAAAAATCTTTGGAAACATTGTAAAATATATTAAAATGGCTACAAGTTCAAATTTTGGAAATATGTTAAGTATTTTAGTTGCTTGTGCTTTCTTACCATTCTTACCTATGTTGCCATTGCAAATATTGGTATTAAATTTGTTTTATGATATTTCACAAACGGTTATTCCTTGGGATAATATGGATGGCGAATATTTGCAAAAACAAAAGAAATGGGATATTAAATCAATAAAGCGATTTATGATATGGTTGGGTCCAGTAAGTTCTATATTTGATATAAGTATGTTTTTTGTTTTATACTTTGTATTTGGTTGTAAAGATCCATATAATGTTGAACAAGTTGCAATGTTCCAAACAGGTTGGTTTGTTTTAAGTATAATTACGCAAACTTTAATTATACATTTTGTGAGAACAGAAAAAGTACCATTTATTGAAAGTATTGCAAGTAAGCCTGTAATTTTAATGACAGCAGTGTTAATTTTAATAGGTTTAACTATGCCTTTTACATCGCTTGGACATTATATGAAAATGGTTTCGCTTCCAGCAAGCTATTATATTTGGTTAGCGGGATTAATGTTTGGCTATATTGTAATTATAAGTTTTGTAAAAAGAATTTATAAAAAAAGATATGGAAATTGGTTATGAAATAATATGTAGTTGCTTTTTACAATCAATACTGATAAAACTATCAAATTAGCATTTAGTGGAGAATTAGTTGCATGAAAGGTTTTTTGAAAAGAATTAAATCAAAGTTAATTATAAAAAGCGATCTACTAATATTAATATCATCAATTTACTTTGGAATATTTTTAAATCTCGCGTTTTGGAGAGGTGTTATTTCTAAAATTGAAATAACAAATTTTGCAATGATTTTATTTGCTATTTCTTTGCCGATTTTGATATGCTCGATTTTTTATCTGATTTTTAATTTGCTTGTTGTAAAGCATTTAGCAAAACCAATACTAATTTTGTTTCTAATAACCTCAAGTGCAACAAACTATCTAATGTTTAATTTAGGTGTTTTTATTGATTCAGATATGATTAGAAATCTATTTGAAACAAATGTCAGAGAAGCTGGTGATTTAATAACACTGTCAAGTATTATATGGACATTTGTTGGAGGAATAATTCCATCAATCATATTAATATTTACAAAAATTGAATTTTATAATGCAAAGAAAGAGAGTTTTAGAAGAATGATTTTTGTTTTAATAAATATTCTTATAATAGCTTTTTTTGCCGCAACAACATTTAAAGAATACGCATCTTTTGGCAGAAATAATAGATATTTAAGAAAAATATTAAATACAGTGAATTATACATATTCAACTTTTAGGTATTTTCAAAGAGAAAGGTTGGCGAAAAGACCGTTTATGAAATTGGATCAAAATGCAATACTTAAACCTTATGCTGATGATACAAAAACAGTTTTAATTATAGCTATAGGAGAGGCAGCAAGAGCTATGAATTTTTCACTAGATGGATATGAAAGAGATACAAATCCGTTGCTTGAAAAACAAGATATAGTTTATTTTAAAGATGCAACTTCCTGCGGAACATCCACAGCAGTTTCAGTTCCTTGTTTATTTTCACATTTGGGAAAAAATGATTTTGATGTTAACTCTGCAAAATATGAAGAAAACTTAGTAGATATTTTACAAAGAGTTGGTTATGACATTGTATGGAAAGAGAACGATGATGGATGTAAGGGGGTTTGTTCAAGAATTCCAACCGAAGATATGGTTCAAACAAAAAATCCTAAATATTGTTTTGGTGATTATTGTCACGATGAAGTTTTTTTAGATAATATTAGAGATACATTAAAAAATATTAAAAAAGATACAGTTATAATTCTTCATACAATGGGGAGTCATGGACCTACATACTTTAATCGTTATACAGATAAATTTAAGAAATTCACACCAACTTGCGATACTTCAAACATTCAAAATTGTTCAAGAGAATCAATAGTAAATACTTATGATAATACAGTACTTTATACGGATTATATTCTTTCTTCAATGATTGATATTTTAAAAGAATTTCCACAGTATGAGTCTGGGTTTATTTATTTATCAGATCATGGTGAATCATTAGGCGAGAATAATATTTACTTGCATGGTTTACCTTATAAATTTGCACCAAAAGAGCAAATTCAAATTCCAATGCTTATTTGGATGAATGATAGTATGAAAAAAAATGACTTTATAGATTATGATTGTTTGAAAGAGCAAGCAAAATCTGGTGAATTTGGACAAGATAATATATTCCATTCAGTTATAAGTTTGCTTGAAATAAATACTAATCTTTATAATTCAAATTTAGATATATTTAAGAATTGTAGAATAAAGCAATTACCTACTGAGTAGAATTTTGGAGCTTCCAAACTTACTTTATTTTTATAATCGTTCAATATGTGGAAATATTGAATGATTTTTTGAATAAAAAATTGACTCCTTCTCAATTGGAAGAGGAGGTTTTAAAAGATGATTTATCGTCTTTTATTCACAAAACTTTCAATACAATTAATCAAGGTGTAAAATATAATCATAATTGGCATATAGATTTAATTGCTGAATATCTCAAAACTGTATTTGACGGAAATATAAAAAGATTAATAATTAATATACCACCAAGAAGCCTTAAATCTGTATGTGTAAGTGTAGCTTTTCCTGCATGGGTTTTGGGAAAAAAACCAAATTCAAGAATTATTGTTACAAGTTATTCTGAGGTTTTGAGTTTAAAACATTCCACCGACTGCAGGCTTGTTGTCTCTTCTCGGTGGTTTCAAGATTTATTTCCAGATTTTCAATTAGCTGAAGGGCAAAATGAAAAATATAAGTTCGCAACAACTCAAAACGGCTACAGATTTGCAACATCAGTTGGTGGAAGTTTGACAGGGGAGGGTGGTGATATTTTAATTGTTGATGATCCGCACAATCCGCAACAAATAATGAGTGATAAATATAGAACTAAAACACTTGAATGGTTTAGTAATACATTCATATCGCGACTAAATGACAAGAAAAATGGTGCAATTATAATCGTTATGCAGAGATTACACCCAAATGATTTAGTTGGTTATTTACTTGATAAAAAGGAAAATAATTGGACTGTTTTAAATATTCCCGCCATTGCAGAAAAAGATACATATTACTCAATAGGTAATTTTGAAAAATTTAGATTAAAAGACGATATTTTACATCCATCAAGAGAGGGTATAAAAGAAATTGAAAGCATTAAAAAAGACATGGGTTCGTATATATTTTCCGCACAATATCAGCAAAAACCAGTTGTTGAAAAAGGCAATTTGATAAAAATAGAGTGGATAAAGAGATTTAGGTTAAGTATTTGACTTAAATGTTTTTTTGTGATATTAATCACATACAATTTATTATTATAATATAATGGAAAGACGAAGCGTTATTGATGATTTATTAGCTATTCTAAATAGATTAAAAGATAGCCAAGATGATTCTGGAACAAAAGAATTATTGGTATTTTTAAAACAAAATAAAGAACAACTTGACAAATTTTTTGATAATACTATTTTATCTTCAATTTGGTCTGCGGTAGTTCATAAGCTTGAATATTCTTCCACAAAAGGTGAAATTTTTGAATTATTAGAACAAACTTTTTATGAATATTATAATATTTTTATTTTACAAAAATTATCTTTTATACATATTTTTATGAATCAAAGTCGTGAAAGCAGAGATATTAAAAAATTGCAAGATGTTTTGGTATATAATGAATCTTTAAAAAATTTTGAATTTAAAGATGATTTTTTGAAAATAATAAAAGCTTTAATCTTGCAATTGCAGTTATCCTTTATAACAAAACCATCGGAACATGTGATAAAACATTTTTTTGATATTTATAAAATATTTAATGGTATATTGGGATATTTTCCAATTTCAAATGAACAGGAAAAAATAATTGGAATTATGAATTTATTAAAAAATTCGCTACCAGATAATATTGTTGTTAATTTCCCGCAAATATATGAAAAGCTTATGTTTATATCTGAAGCATTTAAAAATGATTCTAAAGTATTAAATAGAGATAAATGCAGTAAGATAATATGTGAATTAATACCAGAGATGCGAATTCTTATTTTGTTAACTGATGGTTTGAATATATGTGATATGTTAAGATTGATTTCCAAGGATAAAGAAATTTCTTCACAAAAAGTTATTGGATTTTATGAGACTTTTAATGTACTATTAAAAAGAATGTTGGTACTTCAAGAAATGGCATTATTAAATCAAATACCGCAAGAATTATTGGAAAATTTGAGATTGCTAGCTAAAAGAATATATAATAGACCCAGTAATATTATAGATGAAAAAACCGGAACTTACTGTAATTATAACATGTATAAATTTCAAGCTAGGAGATTGTTATATAAGATTCAGTGTAAAAGGGAAAGTGATACTATTTTTGAATCTCAAGGAGGAAGTAGCCAACCACCAATAACACCAAGAAAGGTCAAATCATCTAGGATTATTACTAAATGTTTTTATAAAAAAAATAAGAGTAATGAAAAAGCTATGATAGAAGGTTGTTATTTATATTTAGAAGTCGTGGAAAAAGAAGGTAATAAAGTTATTTCTCAAGGAATGATTAGAGTTAAGATGGAAAATCAAGAATCTTTACAAGATTTAAAAAGAAAATTAGATTCAAGACAAATTAGTTTATCAAAAGCTCTAGTACAAGGTTATGTTTTATTTGAAAATATGACATTTGAGAATCCAAAAATGGAATCACACTATTTGAATAAAGTTGATAGAAAAATTTGTGAGGAAGAATATATAACACAAAGAAGACACTCTTGTAGCGCTATTGTTATAGAAGAAAGTGCTGACTATAGTGCTTTGGAACGAGGTCAAATGAAGTCGTCAAAACTAAAAATTGTTTCTTTTCAATTACCTGTAGGCGAAAAATCTGATTTAGAACAATTAAGGTCTAAGATTCAAAGATCAAGAAGTTTTTCTATGAAACAAAAAGAAGATTCTATAGAAAGTACTCTTACAACTCCAAGAACATATCGCTAATCGAGTTGAATTTATTTTAGAAAAAACCTCTTATAAAATAAATTTATTTCATAAGAGGAGCCAATAATTTTTAGATTTTTGGATTATCAACTAATAAAACACCTTCTTTTTCACTTAATAAAGAGAAAATATTATTTTTTTCTTCCGTAGTACAACCATAAAGTATTTTTATATCACTGAATTTATTTTTAAAATTTACCGTACAAACAATAGACTCAACGGCGGCTTTAGTCTTTTTACTACCAATAAAAATATCTATTTGATCGTCTTCATCCCAGTCATTTTTTAAATAACCAAAATCAACAGGGCAAACTATATTTAAATATTCACTAAATTCACCTTTTTTTGAATCTATTATAATTTTGGAATCATTGAATAATAATGTTAAATAGTTCCAAAAATTAGATTTATATTCACTTTGAGTTTTTGAGTAATAAACATAATAAGAATTTTTATTATTGATTAATGTTGGAT
>JAQTXT010000018.1 GCA_028688645.1 Rickettsiales bacterium | reverse complement strand
ATAAATTTAATTTTAGTTTTGATAAGTTAAAGAAATTGAGAAGTATAGTGAATAAGATGTTAAAAATATATAGTTGTTCACAAGAAAAAGCAGTGAAGAAGATTAGGGAAGTTATTGAGTGTAGTGGTATTAATATAACGGAAGTTTAATAAATCTCTTGAAAAGATTATTTTAAATGTTTAACTTTAGGTTATGTTCAATTTAAAATTGATATTGCCACATAATATTAAAACAGTAGAAATTGAGGTTAAGAATTTAACTATATCTTATGATAACTTTGTGTTGTTAAAAGATATAAATTTTGAAATTAATAAGCATGATATTTTTGTTATTATGGGAGTAAGCGGTTGTGGTAAAACTAGCTTGCTTAATGTTATGACTGGTCTGAAACAACCAACCGAAGGAACTGTGTTTGTTGATGGTTTTGATTTTTGGAAATCTGATTGTAAAGTTCAAAATTTAATAATGAAAAAATGTGGAATATTGTATCAGAGTGGTGCTTTGTTTTCTTCTATGACATTGGCTGAAAATGTTGCTTTGCCTTTGGAACAATATACGGAATATTCAAAGAATGAAATAAAAGATATAGTGTCTTTGAAATTGGCATTGGTGGGGCTTACGGGTTTTGAAAATTTTTATCCATCTGAAATTAGTGGTGGTATGAAAAAAAGAGCTGGATTTGCGAGGGCTTTGGCGCTTGATCCAAAAATAGTTTATTTTGATGAACCATCTGCAGGACTTGATCCAATTAGCTCTAGAATGCTTGATGATTTAATTGTTGAAATAAATCAAAGTTTGGGAACGACTATTGTTGTTATTACACATGAATTGGATTCCATTTTTAAAATAGGAACTAATTGTATATTTTTGGATAGTGAAGAACAAAAGATTATTGGTTATGGAAGTCCTAAGGAATTATTAAAAAATTCACAAAATCATAAGGTATTAAATTTTTTAACAAGAGGAGAAAAAAATGCAAAGAATGCCGAATAGAACAATTATTGGTTTATTTACAATTATTGGAATTGCAATTTTTGTTTTTATAATAGCTATATTTATTGGAGATAAAATAATTAGGTCGGAAGAAGATGAAATTGTTATGTATTTCGATGAATCTGTAAAAGGTTTAATTGTTGGTTCTCCTATATCTTTTAGAGGTGTTGAGATTGGAAAGGTGTCAAGTATAGATTTAATTGCTGATGTAGATGAATTAAATTTTAGTGTTCCTGTGTATGTTAGATTGAGTAAGGATCAAACTTTTAGAATTAATAACAATAGAAAGATTAGAAATAAGGAAGCTTTTTTAAATGATTTGATAAAGAAAGGTCTTAGAGCGAGATTGATGACACAAAGTTATTTGACGGGACAATTATCAATAGAGTTAGAAATTTTACCAAATATACCTGCAGTTTTTAAGGCTAATAATTTGCATGGGGATATAATCGAAATACCGACTACATTGTCGCCACTCGGTGAATTGTCAAGAGGATTACAGAATTTGCCAATTAAATTAACTATAGATAAATTTAATAATATATTAGATGTTGTAAATAAGGAATTGCCTGTTCTTTTAGGACAAACATCAGATGTTGTAAGGCATATAAATTATGCGGTATCAAATAATGATGATGTTATATCAACGACTTTGTGGAATTTAAATAAAACGCTCAATGAAGTTGGTGATGCTGCCAGGGCATTAAAAAATTTTACAGATTATGTTGAAAGGCATCCAGAATCTTTATTAAAAGGAAAGAGGTATTAATATGAAAAAAATATTTTGTTTATTGGTTATTTTGTTGTTGTCTTCATGTATAGGAGGTATAAGTATTCCTTCTAACTTTTATAATTTGATTTCTTACGATAATACTAATATAAAAACAAATTATAGTAAAAAGAATTTAGTTATAAATATTGAACCAGTAGTTATTCCTTCATATTTAGATAGGCCTCAAATTATTACACTAAATGGAAAAGATACAGAATTTAATATATCGGAAACAAATAGATGGGCTGAACCATTGGCAGATTCAATTCAGAGAGTATTAGCAAAAGATATATATTCTTATATGCCAAAATCGGTTGTTAGATCGAGTACAATAAAGATTACAAATGCTGATTATTTAGTTTATGTTGTAATTGATAAATTTGATGGAAGATTCGGAGACAAATTAGTTTTGAATGCTTGGTGGTCAATTTTAAATAAAAATGGAAATGTTATAATAACGAAGAATAGTAATTTTACGGTTGATTTAGAAAATAGTGATTATAATAATTTAGTTAAAAATTATAGTCAATTGGTAAATAAATTAGCTATTGAAATTGGAAGTAAAATAAATAAATTATAGTAAATTGTTTAAATATTTCAGTTATATGAAGATACTTAAAAGTGTCTTTATATAACTGAATCCATAATCGCATTGAAATTCTTATATTAAGAATTTATTAAATCAGCTCGTGATATTAAATGTACATAATAAGCATATTAAATCAATTTAATAATATACAATTACATTTTATTTGATTAACTTCATGTTAATTACATGAAGTTAAATTTTATATAAAGATTTGTATTTATTGATTTTTGTAAAGATAAAAATAAAAAATAGTTTTTAATATTATAAATTAAATTCTAGCATTGACTTTTTTTAAATCAAAATATAGATTTATAGTAAATGTTTTATTGATGAAAAATGAAAAATACCTCAGTAGAAAAGAAAGCAGAAAATTTAAAACAATTGCTGAAGAAGCCTAAAATATTACTTAAACAAGTAGAAGTTTTAGAAAGGCAAATAAAAACGCTTCAGGTTAGAATTAATTTGAGTACTCATAAAAATTTGATTAGAAAAAAGAATACAAATGATTAAAAGCTTAGTAGTTTTTGCTTGAATAAATAAATAATTAACCTTATTATAATAGTAATTACAATAAATGATGTTTTGTGAAAAAACTTTATTTTTTATTTATTTTTTTATGCTTTGCTATTAGCTCTTATGCAGCTGAAGAAAATAGTCCACTTGATGTTGTTGAACAGGTTGAGAAGAATTTAATTTATTCTAAAGAAGTTTTAAAACCAGAAAAAGCTGATATTGTTATAAAAAAAGGTGGTTGGGATGAGCAAGATACTAAAAAATTGGAAGAAACTAATTTCGAATCAGCAAAGAAGATAAATGCAACAACTACTAAAAGTGAAGATGATACTAGAGCTTTGGCTTTAAAGAGAAAAGCTTTTGATGCAATTAATGTTGGACAGTATGAAATTGCAGTTGAATTTTATAAGGATGTTCTGAAACAAAATAAAGATGATGTTTATGCAAAACTTGGATTGGCTACAGCTTATCAGTATTTGGGAGAATATACTCAAGCAAAACCTTTATATATAGAAGTTATGGAAGTTTTCCCGACGGATCAACAAGTGATGGCTAATTTATTGGCTATTATTTCAAATGAAACTCCTTATGAAGCAGTTTACTTGTTGTCAAGTATAGCTGATAAAAATTTGACTTCACCTTTAATTCAAGCTCAAGCAAGTATAGCATATTCTAGAATAGAAAATTATACTAAAGCTATTGAATATACTAGAAGAGCTATTGATTTGGATTCAAGTAATTTGGAATATCAATATAATTTAGCAGTTTTATATGATTTGAATAAGAATTTTTCAGAAGCTAGAGCTTTATATAAAGATTTATTGGTATCTAGTAATATAGATAATTTTAATCTACCAATAAAAGATATTCAAGATAGATTAAATGTTTTAAATAGGAAATAAAATGGATAAAAATTATTTAAATAAGATGCTTGTTCAAGCTCAAAAATTTGAGGCGTCTGATATTCATTTATCAACTAATTTATTTCCATATATTAGAACGCAAGGTGATATAAAAATATTAGATGGATTTAAAGAATTAAGTGGAAAAGATATTCTTGATATTACATTGAGTAGCATGGACAAGTGCGCTCAAGAATTTTTTGTAAAAAATCTGCAAGTTGATTATGCTTATTCAAATTTAGAAAATAAAACTAGATATAGAGTAAATGTATTTAAAACACATAAAGGAATTTCAGCTGTTTTTAGACAGTTAAATAGTAAAATACCATTTTTGGAAGATGCTGGCTTTCCTGAAATCTTTAATAAAATAGCTTCTCTTGAAAAAGGATTAGTATTGGTTTGTGGTCCTACAGGAAGTGGCAAATCTACAACACTTGCAACAATGATTGATTTTATAAATAGAAATTTTGAAAAACATATAATAACTTTGGAAGATCCGATTGAATATACATATGATACAAAAAAATCTCTTATAGAACAAAGAGAAGTTGGAAGAAGTGTTAGAAGTTTTGCTGATGGATTAAGAGGTGCATTAAGAGAAGATCCTGATGTTATTATGATTGGAGAGATGAGAGATAAAGAAACAATAAAAATGGCATTAACTGCTGCAGAGACAGGACATTTGGTTTTTTCAACGCTTCATACTATGTCTGCAAGTAAAACAATTGACAGAATTATTGATTCTTGTGACTTGAGTGAAAAAGAGGTTGTAAGAAGTATGCTTTCGACATCTTTACAAGCTATTATTTTGCAAACATTATTTAAGAAACCAGATAATGTAGGAAGAATAGCTGGTTTTGAAATTTTGATTGCGACTGGTGGTATCAGAAATATGATAAGGGAAAATAAAGTTTATCAAATTGATTCGATGATTCAAACAGGTTCTAAATACGGTATGATAACAATGTCGGAATATACAGAAAAACTTATACAAGCTGGATTAATTGATAAAAAAGATGTTTTTGCAAAACTTACTAAAGTAGATAATGCAAAAGAATGATTATTGCAACTATTGACAATATATATTGAGAAATATTTTTTTTATTCTATAATAATCTAATCGGGTAATTATTTCTTAAAAATGGAAAGGAATGTAGTTGTTGCGAAGATTTTAAGTACGCACGGAGTAAAAGGTTTTGTGAAACTTGAAAGCTATATGGAAAAGCCTAAAGATGTTTTTAATTATTCGGACAAATTATATGATAAAAATAATAAGAATGTTAAAATAAAATTTATTGGAACATCAAGACCGAATGTTTTTATTACAGAAATAGATGGTGTTAATGATATGGATTTGGCTAAAAGTTATAAAAATACAGAGCTATATCTTGATTCAAAACTTTTGCCAAAAATTAAAGATGATGAATTTTATTTTAACGATCTTGTTGGTTTAAAAGCTAAAAGTATAGATAAAAAAAGTAACGGTGAGATTATTAGTGTTGATGATTTTGGCGCTGGTGTTGTAATCGAAATAAAGTGGGATGATGAGAAGAATACGGAATCTCTACCATTTATAGATGATTATTTTAAGGAAATAAATACAAAAAATGGTTTTGTAATAATTGATAGACCTGAGTATATTTAAAAAGGAGTAAAATGTTAGATAAAGAAAGCGGCTACGGTATTACAAGAAGTCTCGTTGAGAGAATTAAAAATGCTCTTGAAATGAATCTTAAAACACAAGTTAGAAAGGTATTTTCAAGTCTTCATCCTGCTGATCAAGCAGAATTGATATATAGTTTAGATAAAGATGAAAGGGAAAAATTAATAGAAATATTAGGCGAAAAAACAGAACCGTTGCTTTTGGTTGAATTGGAAGGCAATGTTCGACGCGAGATAATCAATTATTTAGACAAAGATATCCTTATAAATTTACTTGCTAAATTAGATACTGATGAAGCTGTTGAAGTTTTAGAAGATTGTGAAGAAGATTTAACTAAAGAAGCTATTGATGCTATTAAATCTAGTGAAAAAAGGGAAGATATTGAAGAAGCTTTATCATATCCAGAAGATAGTGTTGGAAGAATTATGAATCAAAGTAGCTTTATTGCTGTTCCAAAAGATTGGGATGTAAATGAAGTTATAAAATATTTGAGAAAAAATAAAAATGTTCCACAGGAATTCGGAAATATAGTTGTTGTTGATGAATACTTTAGACCAGTATCTATGGCGTCTATTGGCAGTATTTTAAAAGCTGATGGTAAAACATTGATTTTTGAGATAATGAAAAATCCAGAAGATTTAAAAATGGTAAATGCTGATGTTGATCAGTCTGAAGCTGCGAATTTGTTTATTAAATACGATTTAAAATTTGTTCCAGTGGTTAATCATAATGGTATTCTCGTTGGTATTTTGAATTCAAATGATATTATTCATGTTATCAATGAGGAAACTAAAGAAGACATGATGTTGATGGCGAATGTAGATAGTGATGATACAATTCATGCTTCTGTTTGGAATTCAACGAAGAAAAGGTTGCCATGGCTACTCGGATCAATTATAACTGGAAGTATGAGTATGTTGGTTATTAACTATTTTGCGCCAACTATTCAACAATTTATTATTTTATCAGCTATTATGCCGTTAGCTGCGAATTTATCAGGTGTATCAGGAACTCAAACTTTAAGTATTTTAATAAGAAATATATCTGGTAATGAAATAGGAAAAGTTGGAGCTTCAAAAATAATATTAAAGCAGATGTCTGTTGGATTGTTAGATGGAATATGTTTATCATTGATAGCAGCAACAGTTTTGTTTTTCTGGAAACATAATATTAAATTAAGTCTCATATTCGGATCTGCAATTGTTGTTTTACAAATTTTATCTTGTTTAATTGGAACATCTGTTCCTATAATTATTAAAAAGCTGAAATTAGATCCTGCTGTTGGTTCTGGAACTTTTATTACCGCATTACTTGATACTACGACATCTCTATTACTACTTGGAATGGCAACATTATTTTTAGTTGATGCTTAATTGACATTAATTTTAATATTTCATATATTTTAACTACATAATAAAATGTTTTTATGAAAAAAGTTATATTGACAGGAGAAAGACCAACTGGACCATTGCATTTAGGGCATTATGTTGGTTCGTTGCAAAGCAGACTTAAATTGCAAAATGAATATGATATGTTTATCATGTCGGCTGATATGCAAGCTCTGACTGATAATTTCGAAAATCCACAAAAAATAAAAGATAATATTTTTGAGGTAATTCTTGACAATTTGGCTGTTGGTATAGATCCAAAAATTACAAAATTATTTATTCAATCTCAAATTCCTGAATTAGCAGAATTAACTATGTATTATATGAACTTAGTAACAGTTGCTAGATTGGAAAGAAATCCGACAATTAAAACTGAAATTATTCAAAGAGGTTTTGAAGATAGCGTACCAGCTGGTTTTTTATGTTATCCAATTAGTCAAGCTAGTGATATAACTGCGTTTGGAGCTGAAGTTGTTCCAGTTGGTGAAGACCAAGCTCCATTACTTGAACAGACCAATGAAATTGTTAGACGATTTAATAGAATTTATAAAACTGATGTTTTAAAAGAATGTGAAATTTATTTATCGAATTGTCCTAGACTTGTTGGAACTGACGGAAATGCAAAAATGAGTAAAAGTTTGGGTAATACAATTTATTTGAAAGATAATTCAGATATTATAAAACAAAAAGTTATGACAATGTTCACGGATCCAAATCATATAAAAATTGAAGATGTGGGAAAAGTTGAAGGTAATACTGTCTTTACGTATCTTGATGTTTTTGACGAAAATAAAAATGAAATTGAAGAATTAAAAAATCAATATAGAAAAGGTGGTTTAGGAGATGTAAAAATTAAAAAAAGACTTATTGATGTTTTAGTTACATTTCTTCAACCAATTCAAAAATTGAGAAAAGAGTATGAAAATAATATGGATGAAGTTTATAGAATAGTTCAACACGGAAATGAAGTTGCAAGAGAAAAAGCTGATTACACATTGAAAAATGTTAGAAAAGCTATAGGAATTAATTATTTTGATTAAGGAAAAATATGACAGAAAAAAAACCATTATTTAGCGGAAAAATCGCTTTTGCATTATATGATACTTACGGTTTTCCATTAGATTTAACTCAAGATATTCTTAAGGAAAAAGGAATTGAGATAAATGTTAAAGAATTTAATGAAGAGATGACAAAACAAAAAGAGATGGCTAAAAAAGCTTGGGCGGGAAGTGGCGATATAAAAAATAGCAAAATCTATTTTGATATTAAAGAAAAAATTCAACCAACAGAATTTGTTGGTTATGAAAAAAATTCTGCCATGGGTAAAATTTTAGTTTTAATTAAAAATGAGAAAGAAGTTGATGAAGTTAAAAAAGGTGATGAATTTGAATTTTTTGTTGATAAAACTCCTTTTTATGGTGAATGTGGTGGACAAGTCGGAGATAGCGGTTTAGCAATTCAAATTAAAGAAAATGGAATAATTCCTTTGCCTTTTTCAACAGTTGAAATCACGGATGTTAAAAGACCATTCCCACACTATTTTTTACATAAAGGAAAATTAGAAAGTGGAAGTTTAAAAGTTGGTGATTATTTGAATTTATCAATCAATACAGAAAGACGAAATCAAATTAGAGCTAATCATTCAGCAGCACATTTATTGCAATATGCATTAAGACAAATTTTTGGTGATACTGTCATGCAAAAAGGATCTTCAGTTGATGAAAATAAATTAAGGTTTGACTTTACATTAAATAAAGCATTAACCAAAGAACAATTGAGAATTGTTGAGAATATTGTAAATGAGTTGGTTTATCAAAATACTACAATTACAACAAAAATTATGAAAATTGATGAGGCTAGGGCTTGTGGCGCTATGGCTTTATTTGGTGAAAAATATGAAGATGAAGTTAGAGTTATATTTATGGGCGAAAAATCTCCTCACTCCCTTTACTCCCAACTTGAGGAGGAGTCAAACGACTGTAAGTCGTTTGGTGGGGGGCTTAAAGCAGAGTTAAATTCAGATACAACTGATGACCTTCATAATATTGCAGAAAAACTTACTGAATTAAATAATTCTTCATTAAGAAATAATTGTTCTATTGAACTTTGTGGTGGAACTCATTCTTTTAAAACTGGTGAGATAGGCTTATTCAAAATTATGAATGAGGGGGCTATTGCTTCTGGTATTAGAAGAATTGAGGCTTGCACTGGTTTAAAAGCTATTGAATTTGCGAGCAAATTCCAGACTATTGTTGAAAATATTAATTCTACACTGCAAATTAATGTTGACGATATAGAAAATAAAATTAATTCAATTATTGAAGAGAATAAAGAATTTAAGAAAAAAATTGATGATATTAAAAAATCAAATCTTTCTAGTATGGTTTTTGAAGAGAAAAATGATAATATTAAGTTTGCATTCAATATTATTAAAGATGTTGATCCTAAAGATGTAAAAGGTGCATTTATTGATATTCAGAATAAAAAATATAATTCAAATTCTGTGATGTTAAGTATTGTCAAATTTGAAAATAAAATAACAGTTATTATCGGAGTTTCAAAAGATTTGAATAATAGATTTAAATCGAATGAATTAATTATTGATGCAGTAAAAGTTGCTGGAGGCAATGGTGGTGGTGGACAGCCTTGGTTTGCTATGGGTGGAGCGGTTGATGACGGTAAGGAAGAAACTTTACAAAATATTGTAAAAATGGTAAAGAATAAATTAAATTTATAACCCCATTTATAAATTTAGATTGATTATTTTGATTAACTATAGAATAATAATTAGCATTTTTCTTTAGTTAATTTTCTTTAATTAATTGATTTTTATAATATTTGAATTATATTTACTGTGTATAATGTAATCTTAATATTCTGAATGAGTTGAGAGGATTATAAAAAGATTTTAAAGCAATAAAATTAATGAATTAAAAGATAAATCTATGGAAGAACCTAAAGTTGGTATTGTTAAAAAAAAGCACAATCCTGAAAAAGAAAGATTGGTCAAAAAAATTGTAGAAGAAAGAAAAGAAGAAAAAAATAGCAAAATTAAAAATTGGCAATTCGTTGTTGAAATTTTTATGAGTATCATAGCAATTGTGATTACATGGATTCTGAGTAATAGATAATTTCCATTCACTTAACGAAAATAAGTTATTTATTTCTGAATTTAGAGATTTTTATGATAAATTTAGCCCATAGTCAATTTGGGTAATTTTTTTTGTTTGATTTTGAATCAGTCAATTCCGTGTTTTGTCTTTGCCCAGTAAAATGGTTTTACAATTAAATAATAGCAAGCTCTAACACCTGCTATGTAATGCAAAATCCAATAAAATGGAAATAAAATAAGATAAAATACATTAAATTTAATTTTATTCTTTACTATAATTATAATAAATGACATATAAGTCATAATAAGGAAAGAAAAAATATTAATATAACTCATAATTATTAATAATTTAAAATCTTTAATATTTGTTGCTATATCTAAATTTAAAAAAATTACCATCATTGTAATAAAAAAGAAAAATGACATCATTATAAATAAATTAAATGTAATAATATCAAAAAATTTTAATTTTCTAATTGGTTTGAAATTTATTGTTGATTTTATACAAATTGGTTTTTTGAAAAACATGTATTCACAAAAAGTTTGCATAAAACCTTTAATCCATCTTGTTCGTTGCTTTATCCAAGCATGGATAGTTATTGGACATTCTTCTTCTGTTATTGAATTTAAGTAAGATACTTTATATCCAGCTCTTGCTATTCTTACACCCAATTCAGCATCTTCTGTTACATTAAAACCATCCCACTTTCCGAGTTCTAATAATTTTTTAGCTTTAAAATGATTACTTGTTCCTCCTAATGGAAAAAATGATCCAAATTTATCTATTGATCTTATAGTAAAATCAAACCACATTGAATATTCTATTGAGAAGCAATATGTTAGAAAATTTTTATATTTGTTATAAAAATGTAAAGATGCCTGTAAACATACATAATCATTACCTAATTCTTTAAATTTTTGAATGGCTTTTTTAAGTTGGTATTTTTCTGGTCTATCTTCTGCATCGTAAATTGTTATGTATTCCCCTTTAATAAATTTTAAAGCATAATTACAACTTAACGGTTTTGATTTTATTCTATAATCTGGAACTATAATTAAATCAAAATTAAATTTTTTTAAGAGTTCTTTTCCAGCTTCTATTGTTTTTATATCTTCTTCGTCAACTACAAATTTTATGTCAAATTTATCTTTTGGATAATCTAAATTGTTGATTGAATCTAATAAATTCTTTAAAATAGAATATTCTTCATCTCTAACGGGTAAAATAATTGTATAAATAGGTAAGTCTTCATCTGAAATTTGTAAATTATCTTTTTTAAAATAATCACTATAATTATATCTTTTTATTCCGTATAAAAATAAAAATGATTTAATCATATTAGC
Organism: Rickettsiales bacterium; assembly: GCA_028688645.1. GTDB lineage: Bacteria > Pseudomonadota > Alphaproteobacteria > Rickettsiales > UBA1997 > CALXSC01. The sequence goes on along the minus strand of JAQTXT010000018.1, from coordinate 4,691 downwards.
AATAAAATATATAATATTAAGCAATATTAATAATTTAATTGCAAAATATGCTGATATTTTTGGTAACAATATAAAATATAAAACTACCAAAAACATAAATATGAAGTAGCTTCGCTTCTTCAGTCTACAAAAATTTAACATAATATTTCCTGCTAGGGTTGTTTATATATTCTCTAAAAATGTAAAAAAAGCAATAAAATATTGTAATTAAAAATAAATTTCATAAAATTAAAAAAAATCATAGTTAAAAAATGACAATTTTAGAGATATTAAATAATGAATTAATAAAAATTTTTGAAAAATTAGGTTTTGATAAAAAATATGCTTTTTTTCAATATTCTGATAGACCAGACTTAAGCGATTTTCAAACAAATTGTTCTATGCCACTATGTAAATTATTGAAAAAAACTCCCATTGATATAGCAAATTTAATAATTTTGGAATTGCAAAAAACAAATTTGTTTAAAGATGTTTTTGTTGCTGGTCCTGGTTTTATAAATGTTATTTTAACTGATGAAACATTATTAAAAAATATAAATTATAAAAAAGATTGTACTCATAAGAGTGATGGAAAACAAAAAACAGTTATTATTGATTTCAGCAGTCCAAATGTTGCAAAAGAAATGCATGTAGGACATTTACGAAGCACTGTGATTGGCGAGAGTTTAAGACGAATATATAGTTGTGCTGGTGATAAAGTTATTGCTGATAACCACTTAGGTGATTGGGGAACTAATATGGGCATGGTAATTGAAGGAATTAGATTACAATATCCTAATATTAAATGTTTTAAAGACGGTTTCAATAGTGATAAAATTGACGATTTGAATTTGAAGCCTGCCGATTTATTAACTATATATAAAACAGCAAATAGTAAAGCCAAAGAAGATGAAGAATTTGCCAAAAAAGTAAGAGAAACAACAAAAAAATTGCAAGATGGTTATAAGCCATACATAACTTTGTGGCAATATTTTTGGAAAATATCAATTGAAGATATGAAAGAAATATATAAAGTATTAGACACACATTTTGATTTGTGGAATGGCGAAAGCACTGTGCATGATTTAATAAAAAAAATGACTGCAGATTTAGAAAATAAAGGTATTATAACTATTTCTCAAGGTGCAAAAATTATAGATCTTAGTGATGTTAATCTGCCGCCAGTTTTGATTGAAAAAAGTGATGGTGCATTTATGTATGCAAGTAGTGATTTAGCAACGATACTTGACAGGAAAGAAAAGTTTAATCCTGATTTGATGCTTTATGTTGTTGATTACAGACAAAGTCTACATTTTGAGCAAGTTTTTGAAGCTGCAAAAAAAATTGGTTATTTAGATGATACTCATACAGCAGAACATATAGCTTTCGGAACTATGAACGGCAAAGATGGAAAGCCATTTAAAACAAGAGCTGGTGATGTTGTAAAATTGAGAGAATTGATTGATGAAATGGTTGAAGTAATATCAAAAAAATCAACCATTAAAGACAAAGAAACCATCGAAAAAATTGCCGTGGCTTGCCTAAAATTTGCCGATTTAATTAACTATAGGGAAACTAGCTACATTTTTGATATGGATCAATTCACAAATTTTGAAGGCAAAACGGGAGCTTATATTTTATATAGTTTAGTGAGGATTAATTCAATACTAAATGAGTGTGATGGTTTAGATTGCAAAATTACTGAAATCAAAACAAAAGAAGAAAAAGATTTGTTGCTAGAAATGAGTAAATCAAGTCAAGTATTCCAAGCTAGTTATGATAAAAAAGCACCAAATTATATAGCAGAGTACACTTATACTTTGGCAAAAAAATTTAGTAGTTTTTATTCTGCTTGTCCTGTTAATAATGAAAAAGATATAAACTACAAAAAATCCAAAATTTCATTATTGTATTTGACTAAACAATATATTGAAACCGCATTATTTTTATTAGGAATTGATAGCGTCGAGAAGATGTGATTACTTTCAAAATAAGTAATCCTTTTGTTATTGAATGACAAATGGAGCTGTTCTTTTTGGCGTTGAGTCTTCACTCTTTTGTAGTGTCGGGTTTGATGTGGTGTTGGATCTCCGAATCTAACACCGCAAGCTCAATTACTTGAGCAGGAAGGATTTTGCAAATCCTTCCTCACGGTTCAGAATAAATCGCCTTAACCACTATTTGTGTTTTGTAATTACCTTATTCTGAACGATGGGGAAGTCTTCACTCTTTTGTAGTGTCGGGTTTGATGTGGTGTTGGATCTCCGAATCCAACACCGCAAGCTCAATTACTTGAGCAGGAAGGATTTTGCAAATCCTTCCTCACGGTTCAGAATAAATCGCCTTAACCACTATTTGTGTTTTGTAATTACCTTATTCTGAACACTGGGGAATGGATTACAAATCCATTCCCGCAGAGAGTATTTCCTTTTGTCATAGGGCGACAAAGGGGAGCTACTTTAATGTATTTTTATAATTAATCTTATCTCTTGCAAAATAATTTCCCTTTTGTAATACTTAAATTGCCTACGGGCAAGAGTGAGAGCGTCAAAAACTCAAATCTACTTTACTATTGATCCTTAGGCCTTTGTTGTGTTTGTTAAATACAAATATAGCGGAGGCTTATGGTTATAATAGGCTATTTATAGTCTAAAAGGCTATAAGGGCTGAGTAGATCAGTTTTTTGAACCTCCGCACTTTTTCAAGTGCGTTTTTTATTAATTAAAAAAGGGGTTTTATGAAAAAAGAGGAACTGAAAATTATAAATCAATCTATTAATCAACTAAACAATCTGAAAAAAATAAAAGAAGAAGAAATAAGAAAAGAAGAAAATGATTCTGAAAAAGAAATAGAAGATGAAGTAGGTAATGATTGTGATGGAAAAATAACTTTTGAAGAAAGAATAGTTCTTGGAAAAGAAATACAGAAGTTAATAGAGAAATATTCTAAATATAAATATGATTATGATACATTTGAAGAATTTAATAAATGTCATAGAGGATTTTCAAGAAAATTATTTAAAATAAAAATATTTGAATTGAGTTCTGTAATAATAAAGAAATATATAGATGTTAATGAAGAATATTTTGGTCTTAGACATCTGGAAACTTTAGTGAGAATATTAGATAGAATATTGAAAATAGACTATAGAAAAGAAAAAGAATCAATGTCTAGGATTAAAGCTTTGATTAAGTTTTGTAAGATTGATTGATTTTGATTATCTTGATTAATTAAAAATGTTATTTATAATCTCCACTACGGTTATTTAATTAAATAATATATGAATAAAATTTTTACATTCCCTGGACAAGGTTCTCAAATTGTTGCTATGGGAAAAGAATTCCATGATAATTTTGATGTAGCGAAAAAAGTTTTTGTTGAGGTTGATGCATCTTTAGGCAAAAATCTTTCAAAAATAATGTTTGAGGGTCCTCAAGAAACTTTAACGGAAACAGAAAACGCTCAACCTGCAATTATGTGCTGTTCTATAGCCATTTTGAAAGTTTTGGAGCAAGAAAGTGGTAAGACAATTCAAGATCTATGCAAATATGTTGCTGGTCATTCATTGGGTGAATATTCTGCATTGTGTGCTAGTGAAGCTATAAGTTTGGCTGATACTGCAAAATTACTAAAAGTTAGAGGTGAGAGTTTTGCAAGTGCGGGAAAAGCAAGTAAAGGAGCTATGGTTGCGCTGGTTGGAGCTACCGTGGAACAAGCGGAAGAAGTTGTTAAAAAATCTAAACAGGATGGTGAAGTTTGTCAAATAGCAAATGATAATACGGTTGGTCAAATTGTTTTAAGTGGAAATGAAAAATCAATAGATGAGGCTGTTAAAATTGCGACAGAAATGGGAATTAAGAGGGCAATAAAATTGCCTGTAAGTGGTGCTTTCCATTCTGAATTGATGAAACCAGCTGTAGAAAATATGAAGAAAGCTTTAGAAACTGTCAAGATTTTGACGCCTAAAGTTCCATTGATTTCAAACTTTACTGCAAAAATAACTTCTAATCCTGAAGAAATTAAGGTTAATTTGTTGAGTCAAATTACTGGTAGAGTGAGATGGAGAGAAACTATGCTTTTATGTGAAGCAAATGGTGTTGAAGAGTTTGTAGAAATTGGTAGTGGTAAAGTTTTAACTGGTATGGTGGTAAAGACTTGTCCTAATATGAAAAGTTTTGTTGTTAATAGTATTGAGACTTTAAAAGAATATTTAATGAATAAATAATTATTGATAATTTTTTAAAATATAGTATACAATAACCATCAATATTTTTTAAATGTTGATGGTTATTGTGTAAATAGCAATTTATAAAAAAATGGAGGAAAAAATGGAAGTAGAAAAAACATCTCAAACAAAAAAATCTGAGGGAGTTCAACAACGCAGAGGACAATTAACTAGAACAGCGACATTTATAAGCGGTATGGGACAAACTGGCGCAATACTAAAAAATAAGACTCATGTTGAAATGGTTTTAAATAAAGATAAAAATACAAGTCAATCTGAACAATCAAGATAAAAAGTTTGTAAATAAAAAAAACCTTCAAAATTGATGGTTTTTATATTGGTCGGAGTGATAGGATTCGAGCCTACGACCCACTGGTCCCAAACCAGTTGCGCTACCAGGCTGCGCCACACTCCGTCATAAAATGCATAGTGTTAAGCACTTAATTTTGCTCTGCCTCTTGATCTTCTTGCATTTATAATTCTTCTA
>JAQTXT010000140.1 GCA_028688645.1 Rickettsiales bacterium | reverse complement strand
AAATTGAAACAATAAATATCATTCCTAATTAATGCATGAATTTAGGTTATTTTCATTTAGTAGGCAATTTGTCACCTTTTTAACTTAGTCTAATTTTTGCAACTTACAAAAATTCTGGCCGCATGAATTTTTGTCTTAAACTTGAAAGCTAATTGACTTAATGGAATCTTTGCCACATGCTACAAATTTATCTGGCACAAGCTCTTAATTACTTTTCGCTTACACCAGTGATTTCATTCATTTTTTGTTATTTTTTAAGGTCATATCTTCTTAATTTTTGAATAAAGAAGATTACACTGGCGGCAATTGTCAATTCAGTATATTTTCTACATCCGACATCGAAAAGAACACCTTCAAGTAAATATCTTGCAAGAAATTGATCTTTTTCCCCAAGCACAGTGTATCTTTTAATAACTTAAAAGAAGCCAAAAGAAGTGGTTCTGAGAAAATCAAATTGAATCTGAGAAAGTATTTTGCTTTCCATTTAAAGGATTTGCGCATCAGTATATGTAGAGTCACAAATATAGACAAGGTTAGAAAGTTTAGGGACTTGATAAGTTTCCTCATATTTGGCAGCAATCCATAAAGCTGTGATACCAACAAGCTGAAGTTCAGTTCTATAAACGGTTTGAATGGAGAGAAAATGGTCAATAATGTTGGTTGTGATGAAAAATGTCTGAGCGTGAAGTTTGTACTTAAGATGAACATCAATAAGCCAGTTAAATAAGACAAGTCTCATATGTTCAGTGATATCAGGCTGCTTATCAAAGTAATTGTAGTTCATTGGTGCAGGTCTAACTTGACTCAAGAGAAACTCCAAGATCTCCCTTTCATAAACCAACTCTTAACGCTGAGTTTCCTTTTCTACTTCTTCAATAACTTCATACTACATTTCTGTCCTTACTGTTGCTTTGTTACAATGTTCAACCATACCTTTGGTTGATGGTTTTTACATTGGATGTGGGTCAATGTTCTACTTGTTCTCATTTGCGTTTCTTAAAGGTAACACTCTTGTTGATTGGGACTTGTTTCCAATACGCAAAAACTTCATCGAATTTTAGAATTAATAACGATAATAAATGGAAATTTGGTCTTTTTAATTAATAAATTCATCCTAACGAATATCTAAAAAACACGCTCTTTTTAAAAAAACATATCCAAAAAATATTTCAACAGTTTCCTCAGTCCTAATTTACTTTTCATGACCTCTTTAAAATAGCTGACCTTATAAAAGCCAAAACGAATATTTGTTAATGAGAAAAAAAAGATTTCATTCTAAATACACATATACTAAAAGTTGATCAAAATCCTTAATATAATTTTTATAACGACCAATTATTTATTAACGAACAAAATTAATGAAATTCTACTCATAAAAATAAATATAACAAACTTATTTTATAATAATCATTTCATTCTTATAAGATAAATAAATATTTCAAATTCTTTATGAAAAAAATTGTATTTATTTGCTCATATTTAAAATGCTGAATTGAAATTTAATTATGGTCATTGTTAAAAGATTTTACTTGAAATTTTACAAACAACAAAAGATTTTTTGCTTTTAATTAAATAAACGATGGTTTTAGTTGAATAATATTAAAATAAAATTTACACAAAAAAATTAATTAAAATCTATTTAAATTTGACTTCAAAAAAATCATTGAAAGATCATTCATAAAGAATTCCAAAAATTAATTAGAAATGAGTTTCTTTTCTTAAAATTCAGGACAATATTTTTTATGTAATTTAAAGATAGAATACACATGCATTTGGTTTTTTTCAATATTGTTTTTTAATGTTAAAAACCATTCAAATTTATGATATTCTTTTTAATTATTTGACTTTTTTATCCTGACTTTTTAATTTCTAGCTTATCTCAATCTTTTGATTCAAAAGCTGACTAAGAATATCTTAAATGACTTATTTTCAATACTTATTCATTACTTACTAGTTTTTCTAAAACAGTTTTGTTTTTTGAATTCTTATTTTGAAGAAAGAATATAAAAAAAAATGGGTTTTGGATTTTAATCGTAATATTACTTTGGAATATGTTACTTTGCAATCATTACTTAAAAGATCAGTAAATAAAAAGGAAACCTGAAGTTAATTTTGATAAAACGTATTTTAAAACAACAGTAAAAAATATCTGAATTTTTCTGAATGACAAAAAAAGCTCAGAACCAAAAACTAACAATTGGACGAAGAGTAAAGCATACAAAAAGATATCGTATTGTTTTATTAATAAGAAAATATTATCCTAAGAGGAATAAAAAAATGCCTTACAAATAGCTTTCATATTAATAAAGTTCCTAAAAAATAGATAAATAAGAGAAAATAAAAGGAGAATGATAGTAAAATAATTAGTAAAAATGTGTTAGAATCATGATATCATAAATATTTTTCGAAATCCCGTTCATTCTTTCTTTTTGGCTCTAATTGTGAGATCCTTGACAACAAGGGGCTCAATTTCATCAAAATTGATTTTACTTTCCAGAGATGAACTGTTTCCAGAATAGTAGAGCATTGATGGCTTTGGATAAATGACAAAGTTAACTTTACCATTTTCATAGTTTCTGCTGACATCTCTGGGATAGATTTTAGAGATGTTTCCTTCACCGTGATAAAGTTACGTTTCAGTTTTTCCCTTCATAAAAGCTTATCCGCTTCTTGTTTATGAAATCCATTCTCCATTTGAATCACTGACCCCCATACACAAATTGATGATGTTGGAGTTACGAATTGCCTGACCGTCATGTGTTGTCAATTGGACTCCAAATGATATGTTACGCTACTTGTATATAATTGAGGGAATTTAATCGATCAAACGTAAGCAGTATTTATAACTCTTTTTTCCAAATAATTTTTATGTCAATCCCTCTTATGAAAAATGACCAGCATTTCTTGATTATAAGTTTTATTCACTCGAGATTTGTTAAATACTTGTCATCTCATGAATTTCCTCATTCTTTTGATTCATTTCCTGACTTAAGTCTTCTAAGGTTTCATTGTTTTAGTTAATTTTCTAATTTAGACAGTTTAGTACCTTTTATAATGATGTCATCATGGCTGAGTTATAGTTAAGTAATGAAAGTAAATTCAAAAGCATTCCTTGATTGGACTGTTTTTAAGGCTTGTTCAGAATTTAGGCAGAACCCAAAAATAAGTTGTCATTTTTTTGAACCAAAACTGATTCATCAGAACTGTAAGCATCGGTATCATCGATGACAGGTGATTTCGAAAGTGGAACAGCAGAGACTCGTTCAAATTTCTTTAAAAAGCACATGGAATTTTATGTAAATGTAAAAAAAAAATTATATATTCAATAATTTGAGTGTCAATAAAAATTGAAAATAATCAAAAATATTCCTAATAAATCCATCAACTTTTACAAAAAAATGGATTTCGTTTAATTTTTATTTTTAACACCATTCTGAAACTAAAAAATTTCAATATAACGTGCCATTATTTATTTAATTGATGATAACTTATCAATTAGTTTTTTTGTAGTTTAAATTGAAAAAATTATCAAATCAAAGTCACAAATGTTTTCTTTAGACTCGAACTAAGTTATGTATAAAAAATGAAAGTTTACGAATTATCAGAAAGTTTTTTTAGTCATAATGTTGTAAAAATCTTCTCTTGAAATTTATCTTCCGTTAGTAGCAGCTCTCTGAAGCATTTAATCAAGTTCTCCCAGACTCATTGTTTATCCTAGCTACTTGGCTACTCTTTTAATATTATTGGTATTAATGAAACCTGATCTGTCATCATCGAAAAGATCAAATATTTTATTGATTCCATTCTAAATTAAAAAATAAAATTAC
>JAQTXT010000139.1 GCA_028688645.1 Rickettsiales bacterium | reverse complement strand
GTCGAACAAAAAATAAAGACATTTTCAATGATTATTTATTTGATAAAATGAAGATTTGATATTAAAAATTTGTATGATCAAATTAAATTTGATAAAAATGTTTATAGTGAATTATAAATCTTTCATAAAAAATGTTCTTCGTAATTCAGGACGATAAGCCAATCTATGAGTTTTATTTCAATCAAGGAGATCGCCAAGTAAAAGAGCTTTTCCTTGTACATTCAGCGCTTGATACAGTAGAATACGCTTTAACAAAAAAAAGAGATTATTATTTGGGCCCATTGAAAAATGACTAACTTTCTATTTTCGCTTATGTAAATCCCAATCAGTTAAGATTATTACTTGTTCTTAATATGCAGAACAAAAAATAAATTGATAAAAAAGTAGACTCTCAGATCAGAGATTTCTTTACCAAAGCCAATTAATGCCTTGCTCTTGCCATGCTCAATCCACTTTATAAAATGAAGGAGCCTATCAAGTCAAAACTTTTCGACGACAGAATCAGAAATTTAGCAAGAGATTCTCTCAAAACCGTACTTCTCGAAAAAAAAAAGTGATTTTATCAAATTTTTCTGTAAAAATATTTTAACTGAGCTCATTATGAATCTAATATAAAAGATAGTACTTTGGCCTTAGATATTTACTCAAAGTATTTTAAAATAATTTTCAATCTCCCATCTTTTTAACCTATTTTATTCCAGTTAAAGGTTCTTTATTAAAGATAAATTTCTCGAAAGTAGTTTTTATCGAATCTAGTTTTAATTTATTTCTTTTTGAACGAGAGTAATAAAGTATTAATTTTTAATAAGTTTCTTTTTTAGCGTTTAAGTTTTATAAGAAAAAATCTTTTCAATTGATTAGAAAGTAATTTCTGTTGTTTAAAGATAAAATTTTAGTTAAGAATCAATAATTCCATTTAAAAGGTAGTTTTTAGAAAAGCTTTGATCGTATTGAAACAATTCTGAACATATTTATTTTTTAAACTCCAGAATGACTAATTATAAAGAATTAATTTATTCTTGTGTGGAAAATCAATAATAATCTGATGGAAAACAAAAGACCATTTACTCCAAAAAGTTTTAAACTTTTCGAAACGTCCTCTAATCTTAGTTTCCAGAAGGCTCAATCAAGATTTATTTCCTTACCACCCAATATAAAAAATGGATAAGATCATCAAGTCTTCAAAGCCATTAAGTAAGCCATGAATAAAGCCTAAATTAAGTATTAAACAATTTTTGGGTTCTAAAATTACTACCTAGATGAACCCAGCAGTCCGAAATCGTAAAGCCAAAGACAAACGAGTGAAACTTAACAGAGTCAATTTTCATAATAAAAAAAGGGTTTTCATTTTTTTCAATTGAGTGCAAACAATCCGATATAAGACACAATCCGATGCTTTGAGATTCCCTAATTGAATGCCTTCGCTGTTTCAATATTTGATGGCCATGGTGGGTCTCAACTTTCAAAGTTTTGTGCCATTAATACGCCATAATATCTTTGTAAGTTCATAGGAAATAAGATTAAGCTCCATAAATATGAAAATAACAAAATTCAGTTGATAAAAGATGGATTGATTGAACTGCATTTTTAGCTTTAGAATCAATTTTATAAGCAGCATATAAAAAAGTTAAATAGAGAGAACAATAAGATAAAAGGAGTCGGAACTTGTGCCATAACTATGGTAATATACGACAATAAATGTATTGTGGCCAATTGTGGAGATTCACAAGCAATGGCAATCTCTTAAAATTCAGGCTCCTACAATTTCCAAAAACTTAGTGAACGATTTTCAGTAAGTAACAAAAATGAAAGATTAAGGCTGGCTGAGTAGTTTAGAGAAATCGACAAAAACATTGTTGTTGAAGAGAGAAAGAATGTTTTTTACTTAAAAGGAATGCTTCAGCCGACCAAATCCATTGGTGATTATTACCTTAAATATAAGTAACATTACATGGGGTAAGGTGAGTTTAAAGGACCTTATCTCAGTTGTGAACCTGATATTCGTGTTTATGAAATAAAAGAGCATGACAAACATATTGTGATTGCTTCTGATGGGCTTTGGGATTATCTCAGCAAGTGGGAGATACTCAAATATATAATTGAGTCCAAAAATAATAAAATAAACATTGCTGAGAGAGAAACTGAATCTTAAAATTAAGATTAAGCTCTAACAAATCCACTTTTAATTGCTTAATTTCTTACATAAAAAATACTCTAAAAAGTTTCAAATGACTTCGAAATCGATATCAAATACCTTAAATCACTACAAATTGGAGAGCGTAGAAGTTACCATGATGATACGACAATAGCGATTATTGATATAAAAGAATTCTTTGAAAATAATGGAGCAAAAAACTGACTTAATATGATTTTTCACTTTTTTCAATATTTACCATTATTTTTATTGAAAGTTTTCGTTTTTTTACTTCATTTACTAAAAGCTGTTAAATAATAAAAACTCATGCTTATTATAATACATCACCATTAATAGATAAAATTTGAAAATCATTTTTTTATTTATATTCTTTAATTGTTTTAATTCCACAAATACTCAAATGGCCAAAGTTGAAAAATAAAACCCAATGAGATAAATCAGAATCGAAAAGATCGTTCTTAACATCAGTGTCGGAGAGTCAGGCGATAAACTTACCAAAGGTATTTCTTTCATCTTATTCAGCATCTAAAGTCTTGGAAGATTTGACCGGACAAAAACCCGTCCCATCCAGAGCCAGATTCACCATCAGAAGCTTTGGTATCAAAAGAAACTAAAAAATGGCCGCTCACGTCACTGTCAGAGGAGACAAGGCTGACGAAATTCTCGAAAGAGGACTTAAAGTCAAGGACAGAGAATTGAGAAAAGTTAACTTCTCAGATACTGGAAATTTCGGTTTCGGTATCCAAGAACACATTGATTTGGGTATTAAGTATGATCCATTCACCGGTATTTTCGGTATGGACTTTTACATTGTCCTTAAAAGACCAGGAAGCAGAGTCAGTCTCAGAAGAAGATGCAAATCCAGAATTGGAGCCAAGCACAGAATTTCAAAAGATGACGCCATGGAATGGTTCAGAAGAAAATATGATGGTGCTATTTACAACTGATCGTTTTGTACCTATTTAAAACTTTCTTCATTCTTTTCTTCATTTTTTTATTTAATAAATAATCTATTCACTTTAGGACTAAAAAATTATAAGTGTACTCGATTCAATTAATAAAATATTAAAAATGAAAAGATTGAACTTTCTCTCATTTAGTAAGCACAAGAATACTTCTGAGCTTATAAAAGAAATGGAATCAATTGAAATTGAGCATCAAAGAAGTAAATTGAAGAAACTTTTAACAGAGAGAAAGAATAAATTGATAGGAATGATGACTCACAAATAAATAAATCAGCCGAAAATTAACTATTTGAGAAAAAATGGAAATCATTTCTCTTTCGTTGAATCCAACGCATCAAAAGAGCCTTTTGTCCCTGAGAAAATAAAAAGACGAAAAATTGACTCTAATCGCGTTTACAGCTCGTCTCCAAACAGTATCATATAAATTTACAATTATAGTGAAAGTTGGAATGGGTAATTCTGGCGAAAATAAATAATAAATTGATGATAAAATCATTAAAAGCAAGAAATTTTTAGAGTTTGATCGGATAATTGACACGCAATCTGGATTAAGGAGAATTTAAGTTCTGTAAAAACTTCATGAGTCTAAAAAATATAAAGTTCTGGGAAATAAAAACGTAGACTTAAAAAAGACATTTTTCCAGAAATTGGTTTTGGATAAATACAATTTTTACAGTGCTAATGATTATAAGTCAATCAGAAGTACAATGTTGGCAAACAGCAAGACTTAAAATTAAATTAAATCACAAATACATGAACTTTCAAAACTGAAAAG
>JAQTXT010000138.1 GCA_028688645.1 Rickettsiales bacterium | reverse complement strand
ACCATAGATTAGCTATGTCTTTCACAATATTAGGGCTTGCAGGAACTGGAATAAAAATAAAAAATCCGAGTTGTGTAAATAAAACTTGTCCTGAATTTTTTGATTTAATAGGAATTTTATAATGCTTTCAATTATTGCTGGACCATGTTCAATAGATTTGAATAATTTTAAAGAAGTAGAAAAAATTTTATCTATTGAAGTTAATGGAAAAAGAGCTGTTGCGGGCACAAGAGTTGTTGGTTTAAAATCAAGGACTGCATTTGATAAAACCGGCAAAGGTATGGGAATGGATTTTGAAAATTTCTTATATAATTCTGTCGTTTTGATAAATGGCGGAAATGTCAATGATTTTAAAGATTTACCATCAATTTTATTAGCTTCTGAACTACAAAAAAAATTTAATTGCATTATAGCTAGTGAAATTATGGATTCCGCAATTCAAATGCCACTTTTTGACAAGCATATAAAGGGTGTGGTGATGCCGTGGAACCCAGCGGTTAATTCTCTTGGTTGGAGTATATTCAGTATTTCAAAATATTGTGAAAAAAATAATTGGTTATTAGGTATAAAAAATCCAAAGAATTTAGGTATTAATACCAAAGATAGTGAAGAAAATAATATTTCTGCTCCTATGGAAAAAGTTTGGAGTGAGCTCGCTGGCTATTCTAGTTTGGCAAATGAGAGAAAAATTCTTATTCATAGAGGTGTTGATTGCGAAATAAAAGGTGATTTTAGAGCTGTGCCAGTTCACAAGGCTGCAATGAGAACGAAGGCTTTGTGCTCTGGTGTTAAATTGTTTTTTGATCCAAGTCATTCTTATGGTGCAAAATTAAAAGATAAAATATGTGAAGGGACTATTGAAGCTATGAAACTAAAGGATTTAAAAGGCAACTATTTATATGACGGAATTTTAATTGAGGTTGGAACTTCTGAAACTGATACAGAACAACATATCACAATTTTAGAACTGGAAAATATGATTAAAGAATTAAGCAAATTCAGAGAAATTTTTATATAAAATAATGTATTTACTGGATTCCCGCCTTCGCGTGAATGACAATCCAAACTATAGTAGTTTAGCTTTTAGATGAAACATTGCTTGGATTCTCACTACGCGGGAATGACATCTGCACCAGTATTTCTGTCATTCCCGCGAAGGCGGGAATCCATAATATTTAAAAATTTTGAAATATCCTCGCCTTAATTATTTTTTGTGGAAAAATTATTTATGCAACAGGTCTAATGAATTAATTAATATTTATAATTTATTTTCTTTAAACCATTTTGCAAATTCATCTTTTGCATTTCCCCAAAATTGTGATTCATATTCGTAATTTATTTCATTCAATTCACTTAGCGTTTTTGTTTCGCCATCAGGAATATAAAATCTACTATGCCATCGTCCTCTATTTCCTCTAGCTTCGTAAGCTATTGTTCCTGTTCCACCACCAGAGAAGACTATTGGTTCTTGTCCTGGTTCACAATAACCAAAGCAATGCTCTATTCTTGCTTTTCTATCTTTTACATCTTTCATTAAAGATAAAAAATTTTCTACACCAATTTGTTTATCAAAGTAAGTATTATAAGGACCAGGAAGTCCACCAAGAGCATCAATATAAAGTCCAGCATCTGATTTTAAACAAGCACAATTCAATTTTTCACAGGCATATTTAACACTAAATTTTACTACCTCAGCACATGATTTTGCTTGTATTTCAATAATTTCAAAATCTGGATTGATAATTTCTAAATCAAAGCCATATTTTTCTTTAAAGAATTTATTAGCTTCTTCAACTTTATGGGGATTTGTTGTTAAATATATTAATTTTTTCATTTTTTATAAGTTTGACCGCTTAAATTTATATTTTAATCATAAATGATAGATAATCAAGAAAAAATAAATGAAAAAATATAAATATATTATTTAATTTTAGAATGTTATAATCGTCATTAATCAAATTTGCATTTAAATATGATAATAAAAGATAATATTATAAATGATTTAGCCTCTTGTATTGACTTTTCTCAATTTTCAAAAGTTATAGTTTTGACTGATGAAAATGTAGCTAAATATTATAAACTGAATTTTGAAAGTATTATTATTTTTGCTGGTGAAAAAAATAAAAATTTAGAAACTACATCTAAAATATGGAAATCAATGAATGACTTTGGTATGGATAGAAAATCATTATTGATTAATTTTGGAGGTGGTGTTGTGTGCGATTTGGGCGGATTTTGTGCTTCCACTTATATGAGAGGAATAAAGTTTATTAATATCCCTACGACTTTGCTTAGTCAAGTTGATGCCTCTGTTGGTGGAAAAACTGGATTTGATTTTAATGGTGTAAAAAATTTAGTAGGAACTTTTGCTGAACCATATCAAGTGATTATTGATACTTCAGTTTTAAAAACTTTGCCAAAAAGGGAATATGTTTCTGGCTTGGCGGAAGTTATAAAATATGGAATTATTTATGATAAAATTTTTTTTAAATATTTGCTTAATGAAAAAATAGAGAATAAATACATAATTGAAAAATCTTGTGAAACAAAGACAAAAATTGTTGAAAGTGATTTTAGGGATAATGAAATTAGAAAAATTTTGAATTTTGGGCATACAATAGGGCATGGAGTGGAGAGTTTGTCTTTAAAAACCAATAATCCATTATTACATGGCGAAGCTGTATCAATTGGAATGCTGGGTGAAACTTATATTGCTTGGAAAATTGGTTATATTACTCAAGATGAATTAAATTTAGTAAAAGAAATATTGATAAAATATAGTTTGCCGATTAAATATGAAGGAAATTTAGAAGAAATATATTCAATTTTGTTGAAAGATAAGAAAAATAGTTTCAATAAAATTAAATTAGTTTTGCCTCAGCATTTAGGCAAATGTTTATTTGATGTAGAAGTTGAAGAAAGTATTATTAAAGAAGGAATAAATTTTATATTATCATGACTTTTTATAAAAAATTAAGTGAATTAAAAAATAATAATCCGAATAAAAAAATTTGCATTATTATTGGAAGTCCAGTGGGACATTCACTTTCACCACTTATGCACGAAATTGGTTATAAATCTGTTGGTTTAGAAAATGAATTTATCTTTGATAGAATTGAAGTTAAAGAAAATGAATTGAATGAGTTTGTAAGTGATTTAAAAGAATTTAATAAGAATGATGGTTTAATTATTGGTATTACTTGCACTATGCCACATAAACTAAATATAATTCCTTATTTGGATTGTTTGAGTGAAGAGGCTAAAATAATTGGTGCGGTAAATACAATTTATTTTAATGGAAAAAAATATGTTGGTTATAATACTGATTGGTTTGGTATAGAACAACCATTTAATGAAAGAAAAATTAATTTGAAAGGCAAAAAAGTTGCGATTTTGGGTGCAGGGGGTGCAGCTAGGGCTGTTCTATATGCTTTTAAAAAAAATAATTGTGAAATAGGAATTTTTAATAGGACTCTTGAAAAAGCTGTGTCTTTAGCGGTTGAGTTTGGTTGTAAAGGTTATTCTTTAAAAGATGATAAAGTTAAAAATGCTGATATTGTAATTAATGCAACAAGTGTTGGAATGAATGAAGATATTTCACCGATAGATACTAACTTACTAAATAAAAATCAAATAGTGTTTGATTGTATTTATAAACCAAAAAGGACTAGATTATTAATTGACGCGGAAAATGTTGGTGCAAGTGTTATTTATGGTTGGGAAATGTTGCTATATCAAGGTGTAAAACAATTTGAAATTTATACAGGCAAAAAACCTAATACTGAAAAAATGAAAGAGGTAGTTTGTGGTTAGAATTTGTACTGTTGTAATTGGAAAAACGGTAAAGGAATTTTTGAAAAATTTAGAGAAAACTCAAAAAGTTGCTGATTTTGTTGAATTAAGAGTTGATTATATTGAAAATTTGAGGGTAGGGGATTTAAAAATTATTAAAGAAAAAACTTATAGAAAAA
>JAQTXT010000137.1 GCA_028688645.1 Rickettsiales bacterium | reverse complement strand
CAAGCGATAGAATTTATCAACTAATTAAAAGTAAAAATTATGCAAAATTCTGGTCTTTACATGAGAAGAAAAAGCCAGCAGGTTTTTATCCTGATTCTTTCAAAAGATTACTCAACTAATTCTTCAGTCATGATCCTTCAAAAAGACCAACATTTGATTAACTTTCTGAGAATTAATGGCTTAATTCAGATAGCGCAATGGGATAGTAATTGAAACAATATATGAAATAAAGATACGAAAAAATCGCCGCTGATGATGAAGTCAAAAAGAGAATTTCTTAGATTAGAAAACAAATGTTCCAAAAACAAATGTAAGAATAAGATTCTTCAGACGATTAAAACACTCGAGGATCACAAGTTAAAATCTTTAGTTAACGTTTACAAAAGTTTAATAATGTCAAAGTTTAATAATTGCCTGAAACAGAAAAGAAGATTATGTACTTTTCAAAAGATATTAACTTTGTACTTGCATTCATTAATGATTATATGGATGAATGTCCTTAAAATTCAGGAATTTGTATTCCTGAATTCTTGCAAGATGTTAAACCCATCGATTTTGACATGAGATTCGATGGTTAACAAATTGAGTTGAGATTTGGTTTTGAGATTGATGAAGAAGATGTGTAAACTCTTAAAATTAGAGGTAAACTTTTCCAAAAAGAAGGAAAAAAAATTGGAATTTAGTGGTAAAAGTTATCAGGAAACGATTTCTGGCTTAATAAAATTCTTTCAGATTTAAATAAAAAACTTGAAGTTCTCCTCTGATTTATATAAACTAAATTTTCATATGTTTTAAATAAATTATTTTTTATGAAATACAACAAAAATAAATCATAAATAAATCATTTGATCAGAGATCAATTACTTTCCATAAGTTCTAGATATTTGGAATCTTTTTTCGACTTTTTATCGTTTTTCATAACAACACCTGATGAGTTCACAAGACTGCTATCAAAAGCAGTGATTTTTTGATTTGATTTAGCTTAAGCTTTTAGACTTTCATCATAAGTAAAGAAACTTAATAAATGTGAAATACTGACAACAATAATGCTGCTTAAACTCATGGCGATACTGGACCAGATTGGGGATACCCAGAAGTCCCATTTATAGAAGACTCCTGCTACAATGGGCATAATGATAATATTGTAACCAAAAGCCCAGAATAAGTTGATGTTAATAAAAAGATTTCCTTTTTTAAGCATTCTGATCAAAGCTAAAATTTTGTAAAGATTATCGTCTAACACAACGACATCAGCAGCATTAATGTTGAGTTCACTTTTAGCATTTATACTGACTCCAATTGCAGCTTATTGCAAGCAAGGAATATCATTCAATCCGTCACCAATCATCATCACTCCATCTTTGCCAAATTATTGAACCTTTTTAATCCATTACATTTTCATAAAAGAACTGTGTTCAGCGTGAAGAAGATTTTCCGGAATTGAGAGCTCTTTTCCAAGGTTTATAACTGATTCGCGGGAGTCTCCTGAAAGGATGTGGACTTATTCTCCTTCGAGCATGATTTTTCTAATAACTTCAAGTGCTTATGGTCTCAAATTAGAATGAGTGTTAAGTCTCATTACTAACATAGCTTCTTATCCAACACACAAGAAAAGTTCAGTTGCAGCAGTAGTTTGCTTTTCGTATCGTGGAACTTCAATTCCATTTTTTTGAAGAATTCCTTTGTTTCCAATTAAAACTCTCAATATTTAGCTTGTTTTTTTGCTTCTGATTTCAGCAACAAGACCTTCTTTTTCAACAGTAATTTTTGGAGATGTCAACACAAAACTGAAATTTGTTCCTTATATTTTACACTTTTCAAAAGCCTCTTTGTACAAAACTTCGGCTAATGGATGTCTGATTTATTTTTAGATAATAGCAATGATCTCCCACATTTGTTGTTCTGCCATTTACTTCGATAAAATGTGATATTCTTCAATTTTATTGATTCTTGTAAAGAGTGTTCCTGTTTTATCAAATGAGATTTTCTTTGTAATTTTCATTTTTTAGAAAACTCCATTGTTTTTAATCAAAATACCACTTTTAGTCGCCAAGTTTAAAATAATAGCTATGACTGAAGGGACAGCCAAGCCTAATGCACATGGGCATGAAGCAACTAACACTCCAATACCCCGCTCAACTATCCAACATATAGCACAAGATTGTTCCATAATAACAGTTTTAGATTGTATAAGAACTGCCCAGACTGCCATTGTGAGAAGACTTAACATAACCACAGCTTTAACAAAGATGTTTGCAATAGATTTGCAAACAGCTTGAATACCTTCTGTTTTATCATTTTACTGATTTTGTGAGAATCTGATCTGCATTCCAATTTATATAAGCATTGATTTCTCAAAAACATTTTCAACAATAGCAATGCATTCCATTTATCGAGTCTCTTAGTTCAGAGAAGGGAAGATCAGAGCTCCAGACTCGATACGATCACCCTTTTTGAACTCTAAGATATCATCACAACCAGAAGTGGTTGACTGTTGTGCTCTGATAGAACCACTTATCAAAATTACATCAAGCAAAAGACGTGAATTGTGAAGACTGTTCATTGATATGATATCACCTTTTTCTAAAAGACTACAGTCATAAACTTTGCGTCCCTTGATCTTCAATAATCTGTTTTGAAGCTCAATTCCTTCAACTTTCATATTAGCAAAGAGTGTTGATTCTGGGAATATTTCTTCAGTCATTGTTTAGATTCTCTTTTTTACTTTATGTTCAAGATATTTTCCTATATTTACAACTAAAACAATAATCGAAGCTGATGTAAGTGCATCATTGATGTCCATTACAGCCATAGAAGCCATTTAAAAAGTACCCTCCATAATTTACAGACCGTATTTGATAATAAAAAGTGCACATAAGGCAAAAGCGCTGAGACATCCAAGTGCAACCAAAGTTTCCATGTCTGTTGATTTAAACTCACGATAATTTTTGTAGGCTCTTTTAACAATTGGTTTGGTGTATTTGGAAAAGACATATGCACTGAGAGCCATGTTCAACAAAACTGCAAAAGAAAAAATTTTAAGCTGTTTTGGAATCGTAATGAGTTCATTATACCATTTTCCTGTGAAGGGTAAAAACATGTTGAAAATGAGGAAGAATCCACATAAGAACAATGTTTTTTTTAATGAATTTTATTGGCTTACCATTTTAGGAGTAGCCTTAAAACTTTCAACCCTATCGTTGATAATAACATAAGAGGGATCGTGCTTTTCGAAGTAGTCAGCGATTTCTCTTCCTTTTATGACTTCAGTATTGTAGGTGAGTTTGAATTTCAATGATTCTCCTTCATGAACACGATTGACAGAAGTAATACCCATAAGGTTATCTCTGATCGTGGATTAGATTTTTTCAGTCTCGTTGTTTTGTGTCACTTTGATTGCAATTTGTCTTTCATTAGCCTCTCCACTGTCTAGTAAAACTGGCTCTTTGATGGCGGGGTATCCGATGGCTTGAAGCTTTTCGATGACAGATGGGATCAAATCATTTTGGCTGCATGTGCTCATAGTAACAGTTTACTGCATGATATTGACAGTCACTTTAGTAAACTGTTGATCTAGAAGTTGATCAAGTGCATTTTTTATCTTACCTGCACAATTTGTACACTTTATTCCTGAGACCTTGATGGAATAAATTTTTGGTTTTGGTAACATAAATTTTGGTTTTGAAATTAAATATACGATATTTTTATCATTCCAGATTAATTTATTAAGTATTGATAAATGTTGACCGGCAATTATAATTAAGCCCCGTCATATGATGGAGATTTATTATCATTTTTTTATTTCATTATCAAAAATAATCATTTTTATCAACTGAATTATCGATATTGATTAATGAAAAAATTGAATAAAATTGAAATAAAATAAAAATGAAAGGAAAAATATACCAAATTATTGATGTTTTAAACATGGGCCAGATTCATTCTTGATAATCTATTTCTTATTGTTCATCGACAGTACCATCGACTTTG
>JAQTXT010000017.1 GCA_028688645.1 Rickettsiales bacterium | reverse complement strand
CTATAAATGCAGCAATTGGTGCAACATATGCAAATGGTTATGCTACATGGCCAGAAACTGATAAAAGTACAACTGGTGTAGAAGGAGCTTGTGTTCAAGATTATAAACAATCTTCTGCAGGAATAAATCCTACAAGAGATTGTAACTATAAAGGACAATGGCAAGAGGTAAGTAATAATTGCATACCTGTAACATGTCCTTATTTAGATGATAATACCAACAATGTTGAATGGC
Source organism: Rickettsiales bacterium (assembly GCA_028688645.1). Lineage (GTDB taxonomy): Bacteria > Pseudomonadota > Alphaproteobacteria > Rickettsiales > UBA1997 > CALXSC01. The sequence goes on along the minus strand of JAQTXT010000017.1, from coordinate 16,669 downwards.
CTGAAGTTATTCCAGGAAGTAATACTTCAATAGAAGTTAGTGGAACATGTAATACTGGTTATGAACCAGCTGATAATGCAGATTATCCAGTTAGGTTATGTAATAGAGATGGAACATGGGGTAGTATGATTGTAGGATGTGTTGCAAAAAAATGTGATAATAGTGAATTAAATACATTGAATCAACTATCTAATTCTGAATATAACTATACAAGTTTAGGTATTTCTCCAACTGGTACAAGTGATTATGGAACTACACTTAATGGTGATTGTTCAACTGGTTATGAAAAAACAAATTTAGGTTCTGCTATATCAGCTACTTGTAATTCTGCTGGCGAATGGGAATTTATTCCTTCTACTGATACTGGATTGTGTCAAATAAAAACTTGTACAATTGCAAGTGCTACAAGTGCTGTTAGTATAAGTAATTTATCTTCTTGGACTTTATGTTCTAATAGTTCTTGTTCTTCAACAGGTACAACATATCCTTCCACATCTACTACTACACTTAATTATGGAAGTTATATTAAATTTAATGGATGTAATACAGGATATGGTGTAAGTGGCTCAACAATAATGCAATGTACCGATACTAATACTTGGTCTGTTATTGGAACAGGTAGCGGAGTTTGTGTGGCTCAATGTACTTGGTCAACATTGAATGCTTTAACATATTCAACAACTGGATTAACAAGCACCCTTTTAACAAGTGTAAATAATTGGTATGATGGAACTGGAACTTCTATAACAAAACCAACAAGCGCAGTAACATACTATAATAGTGGAACAGTATATCAAGTTGATTGTCCTACAGGATATACAACAACTACAAAGAAAAAAATTACTTGTAATACTGGAATATGGAATACTACAACAACAGATATTTGTACTATAAAGACTTGTACTGTTAATGATTTAAATGATGAAGCGAAAATAGATGCCTTAACAGATCCAAATATAGCTAGTAACGCAACAAATGAAAGTGCTTTAAAATCAGCAACATTTAATACAACTGGAACAGTACAACATTTAAGTTCGACATCTTCTATTGGATGTAAAACTGGATATACTTCATCTGGTTCAATTAGTATGATTTGTGATGATGGGGTATGGACTTGGAATACCGCAAATAATAGTACGAATTTTTGTGCAACAGAACTTTGTGCAATTTCAACTGCAACAGCCGCATCTGGTATATTGAATATGTCTTTATCAACTACTGGTTGGACTTTATGTTCTGATAGTTCTTGTTCTTCAACAAGCACTATATATTCCGCAACAGCATCTACTACATTAGATTATGGAAGTTATATTAAATTTAATGGATGCAATACTGGATATATATTAAGTGGCTCAGCAATAATGCAATGTAGTGGAACTAACACTTGGTCTGTTGTAGGAACAAGTAGCGGAGTTTGTGTAGCTCAATGTACTTGGTCAACATTGAATGCTTTGACATATTCAACAACTGGATTAACAAGCACCCTTTTAACAAGTGTAAATAATTGGTATGATGGAACTGGAACTTCTATAACAAAACCAACAAGCGCAGTAACATACTATAATAGTGGAACAGTATATCAAGTTGATTGTCCTACAGGATATACAACAACTACAAAGAAAAAAATTACTTGTAATACTGGAATATGGAATACTACAACAACAGATATTTGTTCTGCTAATGCTTGTTCAACCGCTACACTAACTGCATATAAAACGGCTAATCTGCCAGCCTTAGCGAATATTACAATAGGTGCTAGTGATACAATAGCAAGTAGTGCAACAAAAACTTATACATGTAATACAGGATATTCTGGTAGTATAGTATTATCTTGTAGTGCTGGTAGTGTAACTGGTTATACTGGTTCATGCTCTCCAACTTGTACAGGATCAAGTTTGGCTTCAAAAATATCAAATGCATCACAAACAAGTTGGTACACTTGTCCAACAGTTGGCACATCTTGTACATCTGGCGGAACAGTATCCGCAGCAGCTACGATATATGCTCAAAATACTTATGCATATTTAAATGCTTGTAACACAGGTTATACAAAAAGTACGACAGGTATATATAAATGTACCGCAACTAATACTTGGACAGTTCAGACTGCAGCAACATGTAATGCAAATGGTTGTATTAATACATCTTTACCAAGTTCTTTGACCTCTTCTTACTTCACTAATTTACTTGTTTCTACAACACCATCAAGTGTAAGTTGGTATACTACATCTACAGGTTCAACATCTGTAACTGTATCAAGTGGCAGTACAACTAGTGGAGCTATAATTTACGCAACATGTCCTACTGGATATGCTACAACAACAAGACTTGCTATGTCTTGCAGTTTAGGTAATTGGTCTAAGTCTACAACAGGAGTATGTTCTGCTAATGCTTGTTCAACCGCTACACTAACTGCATATAAAACGAACAATTCATTACCAATTACAATAGGTGGTAGTGATACAATAGCAAGTAGTGCAACAAAAACTTATACATGTAATACAGGATATTCTGGTAGTATAGTATTATCTTGTAGTGCTGGTAGTGTAACAGGATATACAGGATCATGTACACTTATACAATGCCCATCGATCTCTCCAACATCTTATGTTTCTAATGGTATTTTTACAACAACTAATGGAACATGTGCAAATGGAACTTCTTCAATGACATGCCCTGGTGCTGTGTATACATTTTCATCATGTGCTGCAAATTACACAAAAGTCGATAATAAAACAATTACATGTGGTAGTAATGGAAGTTGGACAGCAAGTGGAACTGGTTGGTGTGCACGAAATTGTGTAAATGCATCACTCTATAGTACATCAGCATATGTCAGAGTAACAGCACAAGATTATTGTTCTACGTGTAGTGGTTGCGAGGCATGTGGCTCTTCAGCAAGTAAGACTATTTATAGTGGTTGGAATGGTATTGGTGCTTGGGATGGCACTGCTTATACCAGAACTGCAAGTGCGAATCATGGCATAAATAGATGGGAATCTTACATGGTTGCTGTAAGAGCTAACGGAACATCAACAGGAGACGGACATGCTTGTTATGTAGTTTTTGAGGTTAAAGCAACTTGTTATAATGGTTCTTTCATAAATTTTTGTATTAGTTCCAAAACAGCAGTTGCTGATTATGAAAGTAACGGAACTTGCGGAGGAAGTTGTTCAAATAGTTGGACTCCGTATTGTAGTTAATCTATATTAATTTTAGTGAAATGTTGTAAAAGCTAATTGGACATCAACAGGAGATGAGTATATTTATATAGATTTTATAATTAGAGCAACTTGCAATAATGGTTCGTTTACAAATTTTTGTATTAGTTCCAAAACAGCAGTTGCTGATTATGAAGAGCAATGGAAGTTGTGGGGGAAGTTGTTCAAATTCTTGATATCCAGGTGCATATTGTACTTATTAATATTATTATTTACCGTAAAAGTTAGACTTCAAGTGTAAAATAGAGGAAATTATATTATATAAATACCTTGTCCTATAACACACCTTATATTTAATGATAAAACAAGATCATTATTACGATATATAATTTATAATCTTAAATTATAAAAAATTTAATTATGTCAAGTCCAAAATTACATAATTAATTGAAAAATTTATTACTTTTTTTCACTTTTTTTGCTTTTTGATAGACATATGTAGGATCAAGTCCTGCCCAATTGCACACCTGTAAAAATTCTTCATTTTTTAAATTAAACCACATTAGTGCCTTAATTCTATATGTATTAGCTATCTTTTTCTTTGAATTACTTTGCAAATCAATAAGCCCTTGCAGAATAACAGCCTTCCACAATGCAATCTCACCTCTATAATATAAATTATCATTAGAATATTTATAATTAAATTTCTCTAACTCTGTATTTGTTTTTTGAACAATTAATTTTTCTCTATTTCCATCAATAGTTGTTTCATTTTTAAAAATTTCCTTATCTTCAAAAATCAATTCCTGTATAAATTTTTTCATATTTCAACCAAAGGTTATTATCAAACTTATTTAAAATCAATATTCTAAATAGCTTTAAATATAATCTGTAATCTAAAGTTGAAAAAAATATTAGGAAGTATAAAAAATAATTAATATTAAATCTTAAGTTGCATAATAAATCAATTTCTTGCTTTTTTAAAAAATATTTAATATAGTGTGTGCATGGGGAGATTTAGTATTTAATATGGCGCAATGTAAAGATTATGGGATTCATTCCCTAAAGACCGAAATAAAAGGTCTACAATCGATTTTAGATAATTCAATAAATGATACTTTTGAGAAAGTTGTTAAAGCAATTTTAAAAACAAAAGGAAGAGTTATACTAAGTGGTGTGGGAAAGCCGGGATATATAGCGCACCGAGTAGCAGCTACCTTAGCTTCAACTGGAACAATAGCGTCCTATGTTCATGCAAATGAAGCAAGCCACGGCGATCTAGGAATGATTTCAAAAAGCGATACAGTGATATTATTATCAAATTCAGGTGGATCAAAAGAAATAAATGATATAATAGCTTATTGCAAAAGATTTGATATAACATTAATCGGTTTGACAAGAAATCCCGATTCTTTTTTAGCCAAAGCAGCCACAATTCCAGTAGTTTTAGAAGCTGTGGAACAAACAAACGCAGTTAATTCACCTACAACATCAGAAATAATGATGTTAGCATATCTTGATGCAGTAGCGACAGCTCTTATAAATATAAATCATTTCGACAAAGATAAATACAAAATATTTCACCCAGGAGGAAAGTTAGGTTCCGCATTATTAAAAGTAGAAGAAATAATGCATAAAGGTGATGAATTACCATTAGTTCATGAAGATGATACAATGGAAAAAATTATAAATGTCATGATTGAAAAACCGCTAGGTTGTGTTGGTGTTCTAGATAAAGATGATAGTTTAATTGGAATTATCACTGATGGAGATTTCAAAAGAAAAATAATTCAATACAAAAATTTAACTGAAAAGAAAATATCAGAAATAATGATTCTAAATCCAATTACAGTGGAGAAAGATATGTTTGCATTAGATGCAGTAAAAATCATGGAAAAAGGTGTTGGAGAAAACAACAACTATATTCAAGTATTATTCGTAACTGAAACTATTGATGATAAGAAAAAAGTTGTTGGATTAATTCATATACAAGATTGTTTAAGAGCTGGAGTGATATAATTAATTCCAACTTTGTTTTTAAAACTATCAAAATGTTAAAATACAAATTATTAACTTTTTTCTGCAAAAAGTGATTTGCAATTCATTCCCTATCTTTCAAAATAAAGTCAATTATAAATAGCTGTGTGGCTAAGACAATTTATTCTGAATATTTAAAAAAAGGAAGGGTTTACAAAACCCTTCCTGCTCAAGATTAATTATCAAGCAAAACTTATTTAATCAAGCACTTTCCAGTCATTTCCTTAGGTTGTTTCAACTCCATAACCTTCAAAATTGTTGGAGCTATATCACACAAAGCACCATCAGCCAACTTAATACTTTTAACTTCATTTCCTATCATTATAAAAGGAACTGGGTTTGTTGTGTGAGCTGTGAATGGCTGACCTGTAGTTTCATCAAACATCTTATCAGCATTTCCATGATCCGCAGTTATAAAAATTATACCATCTTTTGCTTTAACAGCATCAACGATTTCACCAATATCTTTATCAACAGCTTCACAAGCTTTTACTGCTGCCTCCATAATTCCAGTATGTCCAACCATATCTGCATTTGCAAAATTGATAACGATTAAATCAAATTTGTTCGAATTTATTGCATTCAAAACACCATCTTTTACACCATTTGCGGACATTTCAGGCTGTAAATCATAAGTGGCCACTTTTGGAGAATTTATTAAAACTCTTTCTTCGCCATTGAATACAGTTTCTTTTCCACCATTGAAAAAGAATGTAACATGTGCATATTTTTCAGTCTCAGCAATTCTCAACTGTTTCAAACCAGCTTCTGATATAACTTCACCTAATGACTGTTTTATTTCATCTGGAGTATAAACTGTTGTTAAATATTTTGCGTGGTCTTCAGAATATTCTGTTAATTCGCCCATTACTGAAAATTTAACAACTTTCTTTCGTGCAAAACCAGCAAAATTCTTATCACCCAAAGCGGCAGTCAATTCTCTTGCTCTATCAGCTCTAAAGTTGCAGAATAAGAATCCATCACCATCTTCCATACCTTCATAATTTCTGATAGCAGAAGGAACTATAAATTCATCGGTAATATCTTTCTTATAAGCAGCATCAATACAATCCATAGCAGTTTTAAATCTTTCCTCACAATCGCCAAGAACTATTGCATCGTAAGCTTTTTCAACTCTATCCCATCTTGTATCTCTATCCATACCATAATATCTACCACCAACCGTAGCAATAAACATATTTGGATAACCTTTATCTAATTCATCATATAATTTTTTGATAAAAGTAAGAGCTGACTTTTGAGCTACATCTCTGCCATCAGTCAATAAATGTAAATAAACTTTTATATCATTATCTCCAAAAACTTTTGCAATGTTAATAATATGATTAATATGAGAGTGAACACCACCATCAGACATTAAACCAATTAAATGCATAGCCTTTCCGCTTGCCTTCATTTTTTTAACCATATCTTTAATAACTGGTCTATCTTTTACAGCATTATTCGCAACATCTTTATTAATCAAGGGCAAAGTCTGCATAACCACCCTACCCGCACCAATATTTGTATGTCCAACTTCAGAATTTCCCATTTGTCCTTCTGGTAAACCAACAAATTCAGCACTTGCTTGTAATTGAGAATGTGGATAATTAACTAAATAACTATTATAATTCGGAACTTTCGCCTTTGCAATTGCAGAATATTTATCATTATCTGCTATTCCCCAACCATCTAAAATACATAATACAACTGGTTTCTTTCTCATAATTAGAATTTTATTTTAACTGCATAAAGAATATGATTATTTTCGTAAATAGCAAATATTATTTAACCCTACCTTCATTTTTTAAAACTATCTAAAATTTAATTTCTATTTTAAAGTATTTCAGAAAATCACAAAACATGAGATGATACAATCAAAACAGAATTTATTATTTTTAAAAATTATTTTCTTAAATTTTACCGTTTTTATTGTATCATCTCTTTTATTATTAAGTTATCATTATATTAAATTTATATAGAATGCCCACCATTTTCATCTAATCTTGCTTTTTTTCCATCAGGAATTTCAGAATCTTCTTCTGGTGAACTTCGTTTTTTTGAAACAAAGGTATCAAATCTTCTTCTCTTTTTATCAGGACAGTCAGAATCATCTTCCTGTAAACTTCGTTTTTCTGGAGCAGGACTATCAGAATCATCAATCATACTAACCATCTGATCTGATTGAGAGGAAGCTTCTATTTTTTCTGGTAACACTTCACCTTCTTCAACAATATTGCCTGAAGAACTAGCTGTTATTTGATCCACAAATCTTCGTATAAAATGAGGTTTTTGTCGTTGCGATACTTCAGAAAATACATCTTTTTCAGAACAAAAATAACCTGGATTTTTTAACAAATTAGGGAATAATTTTATTAAAATCTCTACAGATGTTTTTGAAACTTTTGAACATGATAATTCTTCATCAATTTTCGCCAAATCACAATATATTTTTTCTTTATCTTCACCACTTTTAATTACTCTCTTTAAAACTTCTAAAAAAAATTTTCTTTCTTCTGGATTAATCAATGACCTTCTTATATTTTGACAATTTTCAGTTAAAAATTTTATTAAATTTTCATCATTAGTATCAGTAACATGTCTTAAACTAGCTCTTCCAGCAAAAAAATTTGAAGTAAGGAACATATAATATTCAGGTCTAAAAAATGCAGAGCTAGGATTTAAACAATTATGCATTATTGATTCATCTCTTAATAATTGAAAAGCTATTGAATATGGAACCGCTCTTAATGAACAAAAACTTTTAAAGACTTCTTTTGTAAATTTTTCTCCTTCATTACCATATTTTTTATTCCACAATTTAATTAATAAATTTTCATTAATCTTTGGATTTTCAACAATCTCAGCAAGAACTTGTGGAGTAATTTTCTTATCTTCTATATTGTCTATCATATCTTCTAATGTTGCAATATCGGTATTCCTGTTTCCTGCAATAAAAGCAAGAACTTTCGAAGTAATTTGACATAATTCGTTTCTTTTAAGCCAAATTTGATGTAAAGCCTCACTAGAAATCTTTTCTCTTATTGCAAATATTTCAAAAGCATTATCATACATAACAAAATAAGAAGCATCTTCTTTTTCATTTAAAAAATATTCCAGAGCTTTCTCTAACAGGAAAGGACTAATATTTGGATTATCAACAATAGATAACAAGTAATCTCTCTTTAATTCTTTATCTTTTGGTAATTTTTTATTATATATGTATAACATTATTTCTTTAGGTGTATTTGGATTACCAAGCAATAATTCATAAATATCATTATCATCATCTAATCTATAGCTAGTACTTGAAAATAATTTCTTAAATTTGTCTGTTTTTTTTCTTTTTCCTATACGATATTCTTTATGATATTCATTCCATATATCTAATATTAACTTACTATCAGCTCTTGGATTTTTAAATAATCCAATAATCAACTCTGCTTTAGCATCCGCGCAAGTTCTTTCATCATGTAATAAACCAAGTATAGCCTCACCTAATCTAGGCGTGATATTTTGAAATTCAGCAATAAGACAAAAACTATATATTTCTTCATCAAGTTCAACATCTATTCTTAATTCTTCAATTTCATTTCTTTTATCAATAATAGATAATAAAAGATCTTCAGAGGCATTATTATTTTCAAGAATTTTGCCTATAACTGAAGAATCAACTTTCGAATTAGCTTTGTTCATACACCTATCTTCAAACATTTCTCTCAATGTTTCTGAACTAACATATTTATTACCAGCTATCGTTGAAAGAACATCTGAAGTAATCATTTCATTTGTCATACCTAATTGCCATATTTTATGTAATATTTCTGGATTACTACTATGTTGCGCAAGAATTTTAATAATATCTTTATTAATCCTTGGATTATGTATATTATTCAAAATATATAATTCCGAATTTAAAATTACATTTCTATATTCTCGCATTCTTATTGGATTAATCATCTTCATCGTTGCAATTTTTTGATAATACTCACAAAGTTTATTTTTAAACATATCATCAGGTAATACAGTATTTTCATTAAATATAAATGCCACTAAATACATAAGATTAATACTTTTTGTAATAATAAAATTAAAAAAAGTGGTCTTCATTTCTTCAGAAAGAACTTGATTTCGTATAAAGCTAATCACAATATGAAAATCTGCTTCTGGTTTTCTTTTAATATTTTCCCATATAAAATCAGCAACTCTTTTTGGAATATTTAAATTCCCAGCTAAAATAACAATAATGTTGTAAAAAGCTTTTCTATCTTCTACAGTTATGGATTTATTTTTAATTTCCTGTATTGCTTTTGCAAATACCGCATCTAATATAACAGGATTATTTCCTATTCTAGCAAATACCTCCATCTCTTTAATTGTAACTGAAGGAATAATTTTTCCATTTTCAAAAAACCCTTTTATTTCGCCCATTTTTTTAATTATTATTAATTGATAATATTTCCTCATTGTAACAAAAAAAACAAATTTTGCAATTTATTAAAGCAAAAATTACAGTTAGTATTTGTAGATTATTTGTATTTCAAGTTAATAGACCTAAAGCATAAATAATTTATGCTTATTAAGCAAATAAAAGCATTTTCTATAATAGACCTAAGATACAATAAAATTAATCTCGTAATATCACTTTAATCTTGACTATTAACTAAAACAAAATAGACTAAAATCAGTGAAATAATTGAAGAATTCTATGAAAATTAATATTTCTGGTAGTATTGAGTTAGGACAAAATTTTCCTGAGTATGTTGATGGAAAATTTGAAAAAGAAGTGTCAAAATATTTTACAAATCAACCTGTTGCTGATGTTCATTTGAACAAGCAAAATAATATTGTTCATGCAAATATTACAGTGAATGGTTCAAAAATCAATGCTGATGGTGAAGATACTGATGTTTATAAAGCATTTGATGAAGCTCTTAAAAAATTAATAGAACAATTAAGAAAAGAGAAAGATAAACTCATTGCGAAAAAGAAAAAAGGTGAATAATTCATAAATAACGAATAAAAATGTCTAAGAAAATTTTTGCATTACTTTTTATATCAATTTTTTTATGTTCTTGTGTTGAGACAGTCATTGTTGGAACGGTAGTTGGCGGTGTTATTGTTGCAAAAGATAACCACAATGGAACAAAAGATTTAAAACAGGAAAATAAATCAAGCCAAAGTGAAGACTCAAAAGATGAAGAAATAAAAAAATCAGCAAAAAAAGCACTTAAATCTGGAGAAAATAGTGAAGTTTATAGAAACATTAATATAATCGTTTTTAAAGAAAGGATTTTATTGACTGGTTATGTTAGAGAAGCAGGATATAAAAAAACTGCTATGAACAGAATTTCAGCATCACAACCAAATAACGAAATTATAAATGAAATATCTATATTAAAACCAGGTGAAAAGATTAGCGGTTTTAACGATTATTTTATTTCAAAGAAAATTTCAATCAGATTAAAAAAAGTGGAAGATATAAATTTATCAGATTATAGATACAATGTAACCAATTCTGTTGTTACTATTATGGGAAAATCAAAAAGCAAAATTCAAATGGACGAAATTACAAGCACAATAAGTAAAACTAGCGGCGTACAAAAAGTTATCAGCTACATACAGTATTAATATGATTAAAAAAATTATTGCAATTGGAAACGATCACGGTGGCACAGAATTAAAAAATAGAATCATAGACAAATTCAAAAATGATTTCGAATTTATTGATTGTGGAACTGATGGAAATGAATCAGTCGACTATCCAGATTATTCAAAAAAAGTCTGTGATTTGGTTTTAAACAAAAAAGTCGAATTCGGTGTTTTAATTTGTGGAACAGGAATTGGTATGTCAATTGCAGCAAATAGATATAAAGGAATAAGAGCTGGATTGTGTTTTCATTCACAAATGGCAAGATTAACACGAGAGCACAATAACGCAAATATTTTATGCCTTGGGGCAAGAATGATTGGCGATGAAGTGGCTTTTGAGTGTTTTGACATTTTTTCAAAAACATCTTTCAGCGGTGGAAGACATTTAAAAAGAATCGAAAAACTAGACTGTTAAAAATTTATAATCAATTTCAATTTACTTGAACTCTAGTTGTTTTTTTAAAAAAGAGTTATATACCTAGTAGTGCTATTGAACAAAATCGCAAATTAATGTATCACGATAAAAAAAAGAAAATAAAGCAAATTCTAATAACATTAATAATAGTATTTGGAATTATCATTTTAGGTCTTTCTATATTCAAACTTTTTTTCGTTAATGAACAAGACGAACTAATTAAAGGAAATGGCAGAATTGAATCTAGAGAAACTACCGTTGCAACAAAATTTTATGGTAGACTTGCTGAGATCAATGTAAATGAAGGAGATATAGTAAAAAAAGGACAATTACTAGCGACTATAGATAGCAGATCAATTTCCGCAGAGCTAGAAGCACAAAAAGCAAAATCCGAAGAAATTTTAAAGCAGATAGCTTCAGTCGACGCAGAATTTAAAGCAACAAATAGCGATATAAAATTTTACAGAAAAGAAGTTCAACGAACAAAAACCCTAATAAAACAAAATTTTTCATCACAATTTGAATTAGACAGAAATAATAATTATTTAGAAAAATTTGAAGCAAAACTATTAAGCTTAAAAGCTAACAAAAAAGCACTTCAAGCATCTTATAAATCTGCCTTAGCTTCAATAAAATCAACAGAAATCAATATAGAAGACATGAAAATTTACGCTCCAACAAATGGCGTAATTTTATATAAATTAGTAGAAAATGGCGAAATGTTAGCCGCAGGTGGAAAATTATTCATAATGTACAATCCAGATGATTTATACATGACAATTTACATGCCATCAGAAGGAGCGGGACAAATTAAATTAGGGCAAGATGCAAAAATAAAACTAGATGCCTACTCCGACAAAATATTCAACGCAAAAGTAACATTTATAGCAGAAAATGCTGAGTTCACTCCAAAAGAAGTTGAAACACAAAAAGAAAGAGAGAAACTTGTTTTTAGAATTAAATTAACTTTAAATGATAATTCATCAAGAGAAGCTAAACCTGGTATGCCAGGCAACGGTTATATAAAATTAAACAGCAACAAAAGTTGGTCTAGTTTAGAGTTATAGAAATTATAGTAAATTGACCCTATAATTCCCAAGCCACCACCCCCCCTATTAACTTTAATTGAAACATAAAATTCTAATTATATTTCAAACAATGTTACAAAACAACTTGTATTAGAAAATAGAATTATAGCTACAAATATTCAAAAAGAGGAGATAAACTCCTCTTTGCTAGAAAATTATTACTTTCGCTCCATTGCCTGTTCTCGAATCGAGCTTGATCGTACTATTGGTGACCTTTGCCCTTCTCTACCTGGAGTCACAACTTTAAGACTTTCAAGAGGACGCGGAATTTCAATACCTGTACTTACACCTTCTAGAGATGGTTGTTGCAAATACTGAGATGGAGCCATAGGGAGCACATCAGACTGCCGTTGTTCCAATCGTTGAGTAGCAGAAGTTTCCTCTTTAGGACCATCTTCTCCTTGCTCAAAAATACGTCTATGAGCACCATCAATAACTGGCGGTGTAACTTGTTGTCCTTCAACTAAAGTACTTGAAACAGATTGTACTGCAACGGAAGCAGAACTACTTTGTTCTCTTTGAGGAGTAACAACTTCTACATGAGGTTGAACTACAACAGGCTCAGAAATTCCACCCATATATTCTTGCATAACTATACCATGTTCAGTAATTTTGAATGTACCAAATTTTCCATCTTTAGAAACAAAATACCCTTCTTTTGTTTTTCCTTCTACTCCACTTTGAAAGCTTCCTAGTTCTTCTTCAGCATAAACAGGAACATAGCGTTCTCTTTTATTTTCACCCCTAGGAAAAACCCCAGCAGATTCAGCAGGTTTACCCATATATAATGCAGCAGTAGGAGAAGCTGGAATAAAAGTCGGTGTTCTATCATCAACACTTTCGGAATGTCTTTCAGTAGTTTCACCTTGAACACCAAAAAACTTTAAAAAAGATTTCATAAACCAATCAATAAGATTAGCTGTTTTTTCTTTTCCCAAAAATCTTTCAGCCATTCCTAAAATTTTTTTACCAAATTTCAGCAATTTTTCTTGCCTAGCTTGTAATTTTTGTGTTTGAGATGATAATTCTTCTTGAGTTTTTGAACTTTGTTTTCTCTCTGTATCAGCCATATTATTTTTTCTATTTAACTTAGTAATCATTATATAATATAGCATCTAAAAAAGCAATTGGTAATTAAAAGCCATACTAATTATTATTTTATTAATATATCTTTAATCTATTATATTAAATATAAAAACTTAGCTGGTAGGTATATAAAAACTTCACTTTTACGAAATTAAAACTTAAATACAATCACTATTCAAATATAAAGTACAATATAAACGACCATCAATTATCTGAAAATAAAAAAAGGGGAACAGAAAAATTCCATTCCCCAAAAGCCACAAAAATAAAACTATTTGGCTTGTTGTCTAGACAATCCTTTTAAAGATGGTAACATTGTAGCCGCAGCTTTTTTTGCTTCCCTTTCAGATTCTATCGCAGTAACTTGTCTTAAAACTTTCTGCCCTTTTCCTAATCCAATATGTCCGTTGTCCATTAATCTTTGCGCAACAGTTCTACTGCTATATCTTCCAGTTAATGAAATACCAACTCTCCTTAATATACGCCCCTTCAATTTGCTGTCTCGTCCTTCTAATTCTAAATCCCTAAGTTTTAAATCATCTCCAACTCTTTTCCCAGTCATTATAGCAAATTTACGCTCTTCAGTTCTTAATGTATCTCTTATATCACTATCAGTAGCACCAGAATGAGACTTTTGCCATTTTTTTCTTAATCCTAAAGTAACAACATCAAGAAATCTATTACCTTTACTTCTCTCATAGCATAACTTTGCAGCTCTTAGTCTTAAAGCTTTTTTCTTATCCTCAGATAGACCATCCTCTTTTAACTTGTTAGCTATTTGTTTTAATTCCACAATTCTGTTTACTTTTGAATCTATTTTTTTCTCTAAAGCATCTTGTTTTTGAATATACTTATCAACATGTTCACGAAATTTAGGATCCTTTTGATATACTTTATAGAAGTTTTCCATTGCTTCTTTTCCTTTTACTCCAAACTCTGCAGCCACTTCCAAAACTCTTAACTTCTTTTTAGCAGTTACTAATCTTTTTTCTTGACCCTTTCCAGCTTCGTTTTGTTTTCTGTCTTGTTCTTCTGTTGGCAAAGCTTTCCAATTTTCTTCATTCATTTTACCTTCACCAAACAACCAACTCAAAAACACTTGTAAAGGAGTTGCGTCCGAACTATTATTATATGCAAAATCGTTTTCTTTTATTGTATCAGTCATATTTATTATTTTTTATTCTACTTGTTGTCAAGTATATTGTATAACATTGAAAAAATCAAGAAATAATTGAATAGCAACAGTCGTTTATTTAACTTTAGTCGCCATTCTTTTCTCAACATAATACTGTTGGGCTATACTAATAATATTACTAAAAGTCCAATAAACCAACAATCCAGCAGGCATACCAGCAAACAAAAATAAAAATATAATTGGCATCAACTTTACAGCAGTTTGAGCTTCAGCTGCCGCACCTCCTCCGACACTGGTTGTCATCTTTTGTTGAATCCACATTGTTAATGACATTAGACATGGTAAAAGCCCTACATGAATAAAATTAATATGGTATGGCAGTAATCCAAATAAATTCCAGATTGTTGTAGGATCCTTTTCAGCCAAATTTTTGATATAACCAATAAATGGAGCTTGTCTCATATCAATAGAAATTACGAGAACCTTATATAGAGCAAAAAATACTGGAATTTGCACTAACATCGGTAAGCAACCAGAAAGCGGACTTATATTTTCTTTTTTATATAATTCCATCGTTTCTTTATTCAATCTCATTTTATCATTAGAAAACTTCGCTTTCAAATTATCAACCTTAGGTTGAATTTCTTTCATTCTAGCCATAGAAACAAAAGACTTCTTTGTGAATGGAAACATTATCATTTTAACAATAAGTGTTAAAAGCAAAATTGCCACACCAAAATTACCCAACAATGTATAAAACATTTTTAAAATTATATAAATTGGTTTGGTTAAAAAATAAAACCAACCAAAATCAACAGCTCTATCAAATAGCGACAAATTATATTGAAAAGCATAAGTGTCTAAAAGATTTAATATTTTTGGTCCTGTAAATAGTAAATTGCCTGACTCAACGATCTGATTAGCATTGATAGTTATATTATCACTTTCAAAATTAGCTATAAAATTATTATTCGTATATTCAACTTTAACATCTCTAATATTTTCCACATCTTTCATTTGTGTAAAAACAACTAACCAATATTTATCTGTCCAACCCGCCCAATCAAAATCGCTTTTAAATTCAAAACTCTTTTTTGTTAATTTAGCATATTTTATCTCTTCAACGGTCTTATCAAAAGCTCCAATAAATCCTTGATGAACACTAACTGTTCCATCAAATTCAATTGGCATTTTTCTGCTTATAGTATTATGGATTTTCAAAACAAATGTATTATCGGTCGTATTAATTACATTTTGTTGAAAATTAAACATATAATTTTCATCTATAGAAATTATAATCTGAAAAATTAAACCATTCTTGTTTTTATATGATAAAATTACTGGATTATTAATCGTTAAAGAATCTTTATTTGCCTGCCATAGTGTATTTTGATCTGGCAAATCTATATTTTTATCTTCACTATCCCAACCAAAATTTACAAAATAACTTTTTTCTGCAGTCTGTGGAAATAATAATCTCACATTTTCATTAGAACCAATCTCTTTTTTATATTTAGTTAGAACTAAATCATCAAAAACTAATCCTTTTAAATTAATACTACCTTTTAAATTTTCTGTCTCTATTTTTAAATTACTTTTTTCTGAAGTATTGTCTTTTGTCTGCTCAATATATTGATTTTTTCCCTCAACCTTATTCTCTTTTATTGATTCTTCTTTTTTGATTTCAATTGTTTGCTCTTGCTTAATTCCATTTTGAATTTTTAACTCTTCTTGAGGTATAGTTTTTTTACCATAATATTTAATCCAAAAAAATATTAAAACTGTTGATAATACCGTAGCTAACAGTACTCTCTTGTTATAGTTATCATTATTCTGCATATCTTATAATTAATTTGCTTTATATTACAAGGTTATAGTGTATAAGCAAAAATTAAAAAATCCACTTAAAAATATTTGATTTTGTTATTCTTATTATTTACAACACCCCTATATTCAAAATAAATTAATTTGACAAATAAGTTCAAACATTTAACAATTGACTTGCCTGTATAGGCAGCGGCATAAGAAACCGAACAAGATTTTAACCTCTCTTTTGTCCTATAGACACAAAGCGGAGGCTTATAGTTATAATGAG
>JAQTXT010000016.1 GCA_028688645.1 Rickettsiales bacterium | reverse complement strand
GCAATGATTTCATCAATAATTTTTTCAATGGCACCTGTATCAATAACTTGTTGTAAACCTTTTTCTTTAACGATTTTTTTTGCACCGTGTTTTGTTTCAATCATTTCATCTAAAACATCTTTTGCCATTTTTCCAAAGATCGTTTCGTCAACGATTAAATCAAGTAATTCAATTAACATTTCGGCACTAACTGGACTTTCTTCTAAAGGTATTGCCAATTTGTTTAGTCTTCCAAATAATTCTGATGTAATCCAGCTTGTAGTTAATTTTGGATCATGTTTTGCAACAACTTTTTCAAAATAAGTACTGATTTTTGTTGAAGCTGTGAGAACTCCAGCATCATACTCACTTAATTTAAATTCGCTAATATATCTTGTTTTTTTAGCTTCTGGCAATTCTGGCATCTCAGCTCTAATACTATCAATGAATTTTTTTGTAATAATTAAAGGTGCTAAATCTGGATCTGGAAAATATCTATAATCAACCGTATCTTCTTTACTTCTCATCATTGTGGATTCGCCAGTTAAAGCATTATATCTTCTGGTCTGCTGATCTACTTTTCCACCATTTTCAAGTAATTCAATTTGTCTTTTTGCTTCATTTTCAATAGCATCACCAACATTTTTCATTGAATTAATGTTTTTCATTTCACATCTTGTTCCAAGTTTTGTTTCACCAACTGGACGAACAGAAACATTAGCATCACATCTCATACTTCCTTTTTCCATATCACCATTTGAAGTATCTAAAGCTCTAACCATAGTTCTTAATTCTTTTAGATATTCCATAGCTTCATAAGGACTTCTAATATCTGGTTCTGACACTATTTCAAGCAAACAAACTCCACTTCTATTTAAATCAATTAAAGAAAATGTAGGGTGTTGATCGTGTATTAATTTTCCAGCATCCTGTTCCATATGGGCTTCATGAATTCTGACTTTTTTCTTAGTTCCATCTTCTAGAGTGACTTCTAACCATCCATTTTTGATGATTGGATAGTAGAATTGTGTTATCTGATATCCAGAAGGTAAATCTGGATAAAAATAATTCTTTCTATCAAAAACACATTTTTCATTAAACTCTGCATTTAAACCTAAGCCAGTCTTTACAGCTTGTCTAACTACAAATTCATTAATCACAGGTAATTGACCTGGCATTGCATTATCATAAAACGACACATTCTCATTTTGAGGTTTTCCAAATTCATTTGAACTTCTTGAAAATAATTTTGTATTACTTTTTAATTGACAGTGAACTTCTAGTCCAACAACCACTTCCCACAAACCAGTCTTGCCTTTTAAATGATAAGCCATCTTAATTAAAATTTAATTTTGTCTTAATGGTGATGATATGCATTATTTTTTGATTTTCAAGAATATTTTTAGATTTATATGATATTTATTTTCTACGAAGCGGAGAATTTAATCAATCTTGCAGAACTTAATCAAAGCTTTAATCCTAGACATTGATTCTTTTTCTTTTCTATAGTCTATTTTCAATATTCTATCTAATATTCTCACTAAAGTTTCCAGATGTCTAAGACCAAAATATTCTTCATTAACATCTATATATTTCTTTATTATTACAGAACTCAATTCAAATATTTTTATTTTAAATAATTTTCTTGAAAATCCTCTATGACATTTATTAAATTCTTCAAATGTATCATAATCATATTTATATTTAGAATATTTCTCTATTAACTTCTGTATTTCTTTTCCAAGAACTATTCTTTCTTCAAAAGTTATTTTTCCATCACAATCATTACCTACTTCATCTTCTATTTCTTTTTCAGAATCATTTTCTTCTTTTCTTATTTCTTCTTCTTTTATTTTTTTCAGATTGTTTAGTTGATTAATAGATTGATTTATAATTTTCAGTTCCTCTTTTTTCATAAAACCCCTTTTTTAATTAATTTTTTAATAATAAAAAAACGCACTTAAAAAAGTGCGGAGGTTCAAAAAACTGATACGTTCAGCCCTTACAGCTTTTTAATTCATACGAGTATGAACTATTATGACCGCAAGCCTCCGCTATATCAGTTAAGATATAATGAAAGCCTGCAGACTAAATTAAAACGTATTTGGGTTTTTGAAGCCCTCAACTTTTGCCCGTAGGCAATACTATTTTTAATTGTTTTCTTATAATTGTCAAATGATTTTTGCCTCCCTAATAAGGGAGGTGTCAGCATAGCTGACGGTGGGTTAAGTTTTTTATAATTAATATTTCTTTATATTTTATTAAATTACTATTATTTACATTAAATACGCTTAACCCATCGGCACTTCGTGCCACTTCCCTTATTAGGGAAGCAAAGATTGAATTTTGCACTTCCACCAATTTTTTCATTTTCTAATCTTAACAAAAAAACATAAATTACCTATGACAAATTTTGTAATATCAACTGTCGCCTCAACAATTAATAGCAAAAGAAATTCAATTCTAAATACACTTAGCCAAAGTCCATTTTATGATTATTTTGATGAAGATAATACTTGGAAAAAAGACAAAATTAGTAGCAGATTAAGCGATTTAACCGTTCAAAAGAGTGGCTATAATGAGATTATTCCAACAGTTTATGGAACCGTTAGAATTGCAGGTAATATAATTTGGGCGACAGATATTAAAGAAGTTAAAAATGAGTATGTTACAACATATTCAACTGGAAAAAATAGTTCAACTTCTCAAACAACCATTGAATATTATTATTATGCAAATATTGCTATTGGAATTTGTAATGGTGAAGTAAGCAAATTAGGCAAAGTCTGGGCGGATACTGATTTAATAGATTTGTCTAGTTATTCGTATAGATTTTATTACGGAACGGAAATTCAAGAACCAGATAGTTTAATTCAATCTGAAGAAGGAGTTGATGAAACTCCTGCATATAGAGGTTTGTGTTATATAGTTTTTGAGAATTTACCTTTAGCTGAGTTTGGAAATAGAATACCTAATTTTACTTTTGAAATCACAAGAAATTTCATTCAAGAAGAAGAGGCAGAAAATTTGGTAAGTGCAGTAAACTTAATACCTGGTTGCGGTGAATTTGTTTATGATACTACAGTTGTTTCAAAACTTAAAGGATTTATATGGTATGATGAATGGTATTATACAGGAACTCAAGCAAGGCTTAATCAAAATAATAATAGTGGAGTTGCGGATTCCATTGTTGCAACCGAGCAATTAAAATCAAGTTTACCTAATTGTAATTGGGTTGCTCCAGTGGTTGTTTGGTTTGGTGATAATCTTGATATAGCTTCATGCACTATTGAACCAAGAGTAGAATTTAAAATCAATTCAGCAACTCCAACTGTTAGAACATCACCTATTGAATGGCAAGTTGGAAACCTTACTAGAGATACTGCTAATTTAATTTCAAGTGATAATGGTTCGGTTAGATATGGAGGAACTGTTAGCGATAGTAGTATTGTTAGATATTTACAATATTTAAAAAGTCAGAATTATAATATAATGTTTTATCCTATGATGTTTATGGATATTGCAAATAAACCATGGAGAGGTTATTTAACCGGAAGTGCTAGCAATGTTGAAACATTTTTTACAAAAACTGGTGGTTATAATGCCTTTATTTTACACTATGCAAATTTGGTAAAGAATTATTGCGATGTTTTCATAATTGGTAGTGAAATGATCGGTTTAACTTCACTTTATACTGAAACTGATGGTGTCCGAAGTTATCCAGCTGTTGATTGCTTTATAAGCCTTGCAAGTCAAGTAAGAGCTATTGTTGGAACTGGTGTAAAAATCGGTTATGCAGGAGATTGGTCTGAATATCATCATACAGACAATGGTTGGTATAATATGGATAAATTATGGGCAAATAGCAATATTGATTTTGTGGGTATTGATGCATATTTTCCATTAACAGATAAAAAAGAAAGTTTAATTACAAAACAAGATGTAAAAGATGGTTGGACTAGCGGTGAAGGCTATGATTGGATTTATACTGATGATAATAGAACAACAAAAGAGACTATACAATCAAAATATGCTTGGAAAAATATTCAATGGTGGTGGGAAAATTATCATGTAAATCCTGATGGCACTACAACAGCTTGGGTTCCACAAAGTAAAAAAATATGGTTCACGGAATATGGATTTGCAAGTGTTGATGGAACTTCAAACCAACCTAATAAATTTTACGATCCAAATTGTGTAGATGGCGGATTTCCTAGATTTTCTGAGGGAAAAATTGATTATTTCGCACAAAGAAGAGCAATACAAGCGACAGAAGAAGTTTGGGCGGATTCAACAATGGTTGAAAGAAAATTTTTATGGGCTTGGGATGCAAGACCTTATCCGTTCTTTCCAAATTTATTAAGTGTTTGGATTGATGGCAATATTTGGTATTACGGACATTGGATTAATGGAAAGCTAGGAAATTTAATGTTTTCAAATATGATACAAACTTTATTTGAAGATGCAGGTTTAGATTATGATTTAATTGGAAATATTGATATTTACGATAGTATTGATGGAATTACTTTAAATAACAAAATTTCTGTTAATGAAGTTTTAACAATACTTCAAAAAATCTTCTTTTTTGATTATTACGAACAAGACGGAAAGCTATATATCACATCAAAACAAACAGATAGCTCATTAAAAATTTATGACGATGATTTAATTGAAATTGAAACTGGGACTTATTTAAAAACAAGTGTTATTGGTGAAAATGAATTACCATATAAACTTGATTTAAGCTATATAGATGAAGATTTAGATTATGAAACAGGACATACTTATTCTGAAAGACCATCTGTGAATAGTGTTAAAAAAGAGTATGAAAGTTTGCCCGTTGTAATTACTGCATTTAAAGCTCAACAGATTGTAGAAAAATTACTTTATTCAATGTGGTTAGAAAGAATTATTTATGAATTTAAACTTCCACCAAAATATATTTATCTAAATCCAGCTGATGTAATCACCTTAAATGTTAACGATACTGATATTATTTTGAGAATTATGAATATTACTATAAATGAAGATAATACAATATATATAAAAGCTGTAAAATGCGATAATTCTTTATATAATTTTGAGAAAGAGGAAGAAAGTTATAAAGATATAGAAATAGTTTTACCAACAAGCACTACAAATGCAAATGTTTTTGAATTGCCCGCAATTAATGATATTCACACAGATATTGATAAACCTGAAGTCTTTATGACAACAAATGCTAATGAAAAAGGTTGGACTGGTTGCGGTATTTATTCTGCAAAAACCGGT
Source organism: Rickettsiales bacterium (assembly GCA_028688645.1). Taxonomy (GTDB): domain Bacteria; phylum Pseudomonadota; class Alphaproteobacteria; order Rickettsiales; family UBA1997; genus CALXSC01. Next base: position 11,744 of record JAQTXT010000016.1, on the reverse strand, counting down.
AGTAGCAACTTTAATATAATGAATGAAAGCAAAACAAATTCAATAGTCGGAACTTGCTTAAATACTTTAGGCACTGCAAGACCATATTATTTTGATTATGCAAATTCACTTTTTGTTGCTTTTAATGATATGGTTGATACAGATGTTTTAGAAACTACTGATTCGTTTGATTTTCTTGATGGAGAAAATTTAGCACTTATTGGAAGCGAAATTATACAGTTCAAAAAAGTTGAATTGCAAGACGATGGAAGCTTTAAACTAAGTCAATTATTAAGAGGACAATATGGAACAGAAAGCTATATTTCAACACATTCTAGTGGCGAACGATTTATATTCTTAAATAAAGGATTAGTCAAAAAACAATACACAAAAAGCGATGTTGGAACGAGCTACGATTATAAATTTATTACATTCAAAGATAGCTTTGATAATGCAACAGATAAGACATTGAAAATTACAGGGAAAAATTTAGAGCCATTGCCAGTTTGCCATGTAAAGATTTTGGATTTAGGAACGGGGGATTACACGATTACTTGGTGTGCTAGAATTAGAGGAACTCATAATTGGAAAGATGGAGAGGAGGATTTAGGTAGCAAAACCTATTTGATTACGATTAAAGATGATAATGGGGATACGGCAAGAAGCTTCACGGTTAGTAATGTGATGGAGTGGACTTATACGAGTAGTATGATAAGTGAAGATGGGGTGGGAGAGTGGACGGTGGAGGTGGAAGAGATATAATTATTTTATGGATTCATTATGGTAAAAATTTTAACAAAAGAAGAATTTAAAAACCAATCTTTTAAATATTGGCTTAAAAGTGGTATTATGTATGATGATTACGACCATTATCTTAATTTTTTAAAAACTGAGTATAAATCTGAATTTAATACCACAAGAAGATTATATATTTGGAGAAGTCAAGATGACAATAAAGTTAGAGCTTCACATCAACAATATGATGATCAAATATTTGATTGGAATGATGAAGATATGATAAAACCCGGTGAAGATTATGGTTGTCGCTGTTATGCAGAGTTTTTAGATGGTGATGAAAATCCAAATGGAGAATATGGTAAAATTGCATGGCCTGACAAAGAAATAGAATCTGATCCTAAACCATATTATGAACCTTGTGACAAGAATGGAACTCCATTAAATAAAAAACAATGGAAGGAACTAACAACAAAAGAAAAAGAATTAAGGAAACAAGAAGAGCTTGAAAAATTCAAAAACTCAGATACATTAAAGGAGAATATTAAAGAAGCTGAGGAAATGAGGAAAAAGTTTGGTTATACAAATCCAATTGATAAAGGGGAATGGTTTAAAGGGAAAGTAAAATCTGGTGGTCCTTGGGATTATAAAAAAGATGGACATCCTGAAATGGAACATGTAGGAAATTTTAATTATGGAGCAACAGGAAATGCACTTGGTTTTAGTGAAATTATATTAAAAATTTTTGCAGGAAAAAATCAAATTGAAAATAATACAAGTAGTCCAGATTTTTGGGATTCATGGTTTGATGACCCTGTAGATCAAGAAATGATTGAACAAGGATTTGAATGGTATGACAATAATCAACAATAACTTTATAGGATAAAATAATATGCTGTCTATTGTAAATGGTATTATAAATGTTTGCCTTTTTATTTATTTTTTTCCTATAGCAACTTTAATGTTTTTTTTCATAGATGTTATATTTAATCGCCCACTTTCAAATTTTTTATTTTTTACCTCTACATTAATATATTTACTTTCCTTTGTTGGAACGGTTTTGCTGATAATTTTGAAAATTATTAATATTAAAGTTAAGTCTAATAAAATAAAAAAAATAAATAGAGTGCTTCTTTTTTTCTTTTATGTTTTTCTTGCGTTTTATATTTTTTGTATTGCAATGACGTATTTTTCAATGAAATATTTGCATTAAGGATTTGAGTGGTATGATGAAAACTATAATTAATTTTTTACTTAAAAATCAAAAAAGAATAAGAATTGCTCTGTTTGTAATTATATTTCTAATGATTGTTATTAATATAATTACTTGTATAATTTTACAAAAATGTAGACCTGTTTATTTTTCGTCTGCCGGAACAGTATATTTCCTTGCAATTTTAATTTTTCTAATAAATACAATAATATCAAAACTCGCAAATAAAACAAAACTAGTTGCAAAACTAACTAAATACTTTTTATATTTTATTAAATATTTTTCTATATTGTATTTGTGTCATTTTTTCTTATTATTTCATATGATAGGTGGCGCTCTTGCTGGCTTGCCATTTCTTTGCAAAGAACTTTTTATAGTTTTTATACCTCTTCTATCATTATTACTTTTGTAAAATTAGTATTATATAAAAATAATTCAAAAAATTTAGGAACAATAAAAAAAGGAATTGATCGATATGAAAATGAATATAACAACTAATTTATTAAAATTTTTTAATGTTTTTAAAAAAAACAAATTTAAAATAATATTTACATTGCAAACTTTATTTGTTATTACTTCATTAATATTTCCAAGTACTCATGAAGGAGCTACTCTTGAAGGCACGATTGTTTTTATATGTGTTTCATTAATACTTGCATATATATGTTTAACGGTGAGTTGCATTGTTAATTTTTGTGTTAAAAAAACAAAATGGCATATTTTGTATATTTTAAAATATATTTTGCCAACTTTAATATCTTTTATAATGATTTTATTTTTGCAATATGAATTTTCAAATGGTCACTACCATAATTTAACATGGATATTTTTGATACTAAGTATGTTTATTGTTTGATATAAAACATTTATAAAGGATATTTATGGAACTAAATCTTAGGAAAAAATATTTTGACTTAATAAAAAATGGTGAGAAGACCATTGAATTAAGATTATTTGATGAAAAAAGAAAAAACATCAAGATTGGAGATATTTTAATTTTCAAAAATGATGGAGATGAAGAAATACTACAAGCAAAAGTAATAAATTTATATAATTCTGATTGTTTTGAAAATTTGGTAAAATTATTTGATATAAAAAAGACGGGTTTTAGTTCTATTAAAGAACTGAATGAATGTATTTTGGAATTTTATACAAAAGAAAAACAAGAAAAGTATGGTGTTCTGGGAATAGAAATTAAAATCTTGTAAATTATTTTTATATTCATATCATGCTACTATAAATAATTATTTTAATAAAATGAGTAGACCATCAGGTAGAAATAGAAACGAACTAAGAGAAGTTATAATTGAAACAAATGTTAATAAATATGCTGAGGGTTCTTGTTTGATTTCTTGTGGAAATACAAAGGTTTTATGCACTGCAACTATTGATGAAAGATTGCCTCCATTTTTGAAAAATGCTGGTAAAGGTGGTTGGGTAACGGCTGAATATAGTATGCTTCCTAGAGCTACTCAAGATAGAATACAAAGGGAAATTAGTGTTGGAAAACCAAACAGTAGAACTACGGAAATTCAAAGATTAATTGGAAGAAGTTTGAGAGCTTGTATGGATATGAAAATGTTGGGAGAAAGACAAATAATTGTTGATTGTGATGTATTACAAGCTGATGGTGGTACAAGATGTGCTTCAATAACTGGCGGTTATGTTGCTTTATATCTTGCAGTTAAAAATTTAATGAAGACAAGGAATTTGAAAATAAATCCAATTACTGGAATGATTACAGCGGTTTCTTGCGGAATTTATAAGGGAAATACAGTTCTTGATTTTGATTATGAAGAGGATAGTTGTTCCGAAGCAGATGTGAATTTTATAGTGAATGATAAACAAGAAATTGTTGAAGTTCAAGGAACAGCGGAAGGCAAGCCATTTAGTTTTGCAAGACTTGAAGAGATGTATAAATTAGCTTTGGAAGGAACTGAAGTATTAAGACAAAAACAAAAAGAAGTATTGGGATTAAAATAATCTAAAATACTTTAAATATATTTAATTGGCATTTAGTTGAAATAAAAAACTAAAAGCCAATTGATTATATTTAAGAAGTGTAATTAAATTTTTCTTTTAGGAATGCTTTTATCATTTTTTAATTTTGAAACATCTCTACCGCAATATCTCCTACCTTCAATGCAAGCTTTTTTATAGCATGCTGGAGTCATTAATTCTGCGATATCATCATTTCCATTTTGCAATAATTTTTCGTGTAATTGTCTGCTAAGATTGTAGATTTCTTCTTGTGCTGACCAACATAATCTTTTTTCTTGTTCGTGAATTACAGCATTTAAATCGGCATACTTTGAATATGTTGACATAATACCGTAAGGAGCTATTGCTAGAAACAAATTCTTATCGGTATTTTTAATTAATTTTATATAATCATTTAAAAATTCTTCTGCTTCTTTTTCTAAACCAAGCTTTTCTAAAATTGGAGGTAGATAAAAATTACCATTCAATTCTGGAGTTCCTCTTTTAATCATTCTATGTCGTTGATCTTGCCCCATAGTGGCTAAAGATACTTCTATTTTTGATTTAATAAAAGAAACACTATTTTCCATATTTTCTGGAGTAAAGTATTTTAAATCAACACTGTCTTTCGCAATAGATTTTAAGTTTATGTCATTTGATAATTCAATGTCAAATTTCAACAATTTTGGTTCTTTTAAGATTGATGGGTTTTCAAAATTCATTTTAGGAGCCCAATTATCAATTCTTCGGACTTCTTCATTAAACATATAGTTTAAATCTGGAAATTCTGCTAACACAAAATCTTTCATTTGATTTGTTATTTCTCTCATTTCTGGCGACCAAGCACCTCTCCATAAGGCTGTCAATGCTGATAAATTTATACTAAAATCAAGAGCTGTTGGAGCTATTGTTGAAATAAACATTCTCAACTGTTCTTGTGCTATTTTTGGAGCATTCATTGCGATATATTCTTCTCCAGAAAATGGCCTTTCTTCTTTTATAAATTCTATAGCTATTTGTGTGGCTTTTTCTATATTATTTTGATAGATTTCTGTTCCTTTTTTAATAAAGGACATAATATTTTCAATATCGCAATAGTGCCAATATTTTAAAATATATGTTTTAATTTCTTCAAAATCTGGTTTTGCATACATTTTGGAAAATCTACCAGATCTCTGGTCTGTATTATAAAATGGATTTGTTAAATGTAATCCGAAAATCGTAGAAGAAATTGAAAGTCCTTCAATATTAAATGTAAAATAATTATGTTGTAAAGTTGTGTGATGACCTGTCTTAAATAAATTACTTTCAACATCCATGATATTTCCCATCTCTGGAACTTTTGATGTATAACATGTTTTTGCTGCATGGCTAATTAGATTGATAGGTAATTCATTTGTTTTAGCTATTAAAGAAACTTTTATCATAAATTTTACTTTTAGTTATTATTAAAATTCAACAATAAAAAATATAAAATACAAGATTATAAAAATAAAAAAATCAATAGATACAAAAATGGTGGGTTTGGATGGACTCGAACCATCGACCTCTGCTTTATCAGAGCAGCGCTCTAACCACCTGAGCTACAAACCCACTGTTGAAGTGGAACTTCAATACGGCTGAGTTTAAGATTTTAGAAAATAAAAGTCAAATCTTTTTATTAAATTTGAATGAAGATAATTTTATTTATTTCCTACCACTAAATTGATTTCAGAATTTTTAATTTAGATTTAAGAAAATTAAAATTTTATTTGCTGTATTCCTCATAAAAATATATAAAATTAACATGGCTGTCATTTTATAATGCAAATGGCAATTTAATTATTCTTTACTTTTAATAATTTTATTATAATATCTTATTGTTTGCTGTGTTTTGAGATGGCAAATATTATTAAATTATTAATTAAAAATTACTCAAAATGACTATAGAAAAAAATAAAAAAGAAGGACTTATTAAAGAGTTCGGAAGAAAAGAGTCTGATACTGGTTCTGTTGAAGTTCAAGCTGCGGTTTTAACTGAAAGAATTAAAAGTATTACAGAACATTGTAAAACTCATGTTAAAGATTACTCTTCAAAAAGAGGATTGTTAATGTTAGTTGCAAGAAGAAAAAGATTATTGGCTTATTTGAAAAGAAAGTCAATGGAAAGATTTATGGCTTTGATTGAAAAATTGGGCTTAAAAGATAATAAATAGGAATATTGGATGTTTGATATAAAAAGAAAAGAGATGGAGTGGGGTGGCAAGTTATTAAGTTTAGAAACGGGTAAGATTGGAAGACAAGCAAGCTCAGTTATTGTAAGGTATGGAAATACAGTTGTAATGTGTAATGTAACGGTTGCAAAGAATGAAACAACAGGTATAGATTTCGTACCTTTAACTGTATCTTATATTGAAAAATTTTATTCTGCTGGAAAAATTCCAGGTGGATTTATAAAAAGGGAGACAAAACCTTCTGATAATGAAACATTAATTGCGAGATCAATTGACAGACCAATTAGACCATTATTTCCATCAAATTATAGATATGAAACAAACATTTTTTGTACTTTAATTGCTTATGATGAAACTTGTCCTGTTGATGTATCAGCAATGATAGGCGCTTCTGCAGCTTTGGCTATTTCACCTGCATCTTTTGAAGATGTTATTGCTTGTGCTAAGGTTAGTTATAAGAATGGTGAATATTTGCTCAATAAAAAACGACCATTTGAAGACGAAGGTAAATTAGACTTAACTGTTGCTGGAACAAAGGATTCTATTCTTATGGTTGAATCTGAGGCAAAAGAATTAAGTGAGGAAGAAATGTTGAAAGCTTTGGCTTTTGGACATGCTGAATTAGGTAAAGTTGTTGATTTTATTAAGTCGTTTGTTGCTGAATGTAAAGTTGAGAAAATAAAACTTGAGGCACAAGATTTTTCACAATTAGAAAAAGATATTAAAGATTTCGCAATAGCTGATATTAAAGTTGCTTATAATATAGTAGCAAAACAAGAAAGAGTATCTAAAATTGATGAAATAACTAAAAATATTAGAGAAAAATTTGTTGGCGAAAGCGAAGACAAAGTCTTATCTAATAAAGTTGATGAAATTCAAAGAAATATTGAAAGAGATTTAGTTAGAAATATGATACTTACTGATGGTAAGAGAATTGATAGTCGAAAGGTAAATGAAGTTAGACCTATTAAGGCTGAAATTGATATATTACCTGTTGTTCATGGTTCTGCACTATTTACAAGAGGTGAAACTCAAGCATTAGTCATCACAACACTTGGTTCTGAACAAGATGAACAAATGTTAGATAATATTTCTGAAATTGAAGATAGTCAAGATTTCTTATTACATTACAATTTCCCTCCTTATGCAGTTGGCGAAGTTGGTGCTTTAAGATCTCCTGGTAGAAGAGAAATTGGACATGGAAAATTGGCATGGAAAGCAATTCATGGCATAATTAAGAAAAAAGATTTTAATTATACAATAAGAGTTGTGTCTGAAATTACTGAATCTAATGGTTCATCTTCTATGGCTACTGTTTGTGGAACTTCATTGTCTTTGATGGCAAGTGGTGTTCCTATGAAAGCACCTGTGTCAGGTATTGCTATGGGCTTAATCAAAGAAGGAAATAGTTTCAAAGTTTTGAGCGATATTTCTGGTGATGAAGATCACTTGGGTGATATGGATTTCAAAGTTGCTGGAACAAAAGGTGGTATTACTGCACTTCAAATGGATATTAAATGTAAAGGTGTAAGTGAAGAAATTATGACTGTTGCATTAAACCAAGCAAAAGAAGGAAGATTTCATATTCTTGAAAAAATGGCTGAAGCTATAACTGAATCAAGACCTGATATTTCTGAAACTGCTCCTAGACCTTTAATTATGAAAATTAAAACAGAAAAAATTAGAGAAGTTATCGGACCTAAAGGCAAAAATATCAAGGAAATCATTGAAAAAAGCGGAGCTTCTATTGATATTTCTGATGATGGAACTGTTGTAATTATGTCGAACAAGCCAGAATCAAATGAGATAGCTAAAAAGTTAATTGAAGCAATTGTCGGTGGTGGAAAAGGTGATTTAGAAGTTGGAAAAATTTATGAAGGAAAAGTCATAAAGATTGTTGATTTCGGCGCTTTTATTGATTTGCCAGGTAAGGCTGATGGCTTTATTCATATTAGTCAATTAGCGAATTATAGAGTAGAATTTGTTAATGATATTATTCACGAAGGTGATGTTGTAAAAGTTAAAATGATTGGTTTTGATAAAAATGATAAACCAAAACTCAGTTATAAAGCTGTGGATCAAAAAACTGGTGAAGACCTGGAAAAATAATTTAAGTTTGAAGATAATTTATTTGTCTTCAAACTTTTGTTTAATAAAAAAGGAATAAGATGTTTGATAATAAAAAAAATTTTGGTGATAAAAAAAATTTTAAGATAAATAGAGGAGAATTTAATCCAGATATAGAAGTTGGACAAATTTATAAAGGAAAAGTTATAAAAATTTTAAATTCTGGTGCTTTTGTAGAATTTCCTGAAAGTCCAAAAAAAGATGGTTTTGTTCATATTAGTCAGTTAGCTAATCATAGGGTCGAAACTGTTGAAGATATGTTAAAAGAAGGTGAAACTTACTATTTTAAGTTGATAGGTTTCGATTTTAGCAGAAAACCAAAATTAAGTTTTAAAGCCGTAGATCAAACAAGCGGAAAAGATATAGAAGAAAATAAAAAATAAAATAAAAAGAGATGAATGTGAATTTCATCTCTTTTTACATATTAAAAATAAAAATTATATTATAATTCATAGTTGGATTAAATATTCATTAACAAAATAAATTTGCATTTAAAAATTAATAATTATATTATATTCCTGTAAATTAATAAAGGTTCGATGAATGACATCATATAAAGAATTAGGTTTTGTAAACACAAAAAATATGTTTAAAAAAGCATATGAAGAAAAATATGCGGTTCCTGCATATAATTTTAACAATATGGAACAAATTCAAGCAATCATTTTAGCTTGTCTTGAAACTCAATCACCTGTAATTTTACAAGTATCTGCGGGTGCTAGAAAATATGCTGATGCTGATATGTTGAAAGGTATGGCAAAAGGTGCTGTTGATATGATGAAAAGAGTTGCAAAAGAGAAAGGATTAAAAGAAATTCCAATGACTTTGCATTTAGATCATGGTTCAAATTTTGATATTTGTAAAGAATGTATTGACGCTGGTTTTTCAAGTGTTATGATAGACGGTTCATCACTTCCTTATGAAGAAAATATTACTGAAACTAAAAAAGTTGTTGAATATGCACATTCTCATCATGTATCGGTTGAAGGTGAATTAGGTGTTTTAGGTGGTATTGAGGATGAAGTTGCTTCAGAAGAATCTCATTATACACATCCAGAACAAGTTGAAGATTTTGTAAAAAGAACAGGTGTTGATAGTTTAGCAATTTCAATTGGAACATCACACGGTGCTTATAAATTTAAAGTAGATAGAGAAGAAGATATTCCACCTTTGAGATTTGATATTCTTGAAGAAGTTTCAAAAAGATTGCCAGGTTTTCCTATAGTTCTACATGGTGCATCATCAGTTCCACAAGAGGCTGTTAAAATGATTAATGAACATGGTGGAAAAATTGAAAAGGCATTTGGTGTTCCAGAAGTTCAATTAAGAAAAGCTGCATTAATGGCTGTATGCAAAATTAATGTTGATTCTGATGGAAGACTTTGGATGACTGCTGCTATAAGAAAATTCTTTGATGAAAATCCAACAAAATTTGATCCAAGAGAATATTTAAAACCAGCAAGAGAAGCTCTGATGAATATGTATAAAGCTAAAAATGTAAATGTTTTTGGTTCAGCTAACAAAGCATAGTTAAAATACAAAATATTTTTGTTTTAAAAAATTTTTTAACTATTATCAATTAAAATCCCAGTTTATGCTGGGGTTTGTTTTAGTTTTATTTGTTGGAGGTGTCATATTTTACAATTACACATTAAAAAATAATTGTAAATTAACATTTCTGCATTCTAGCGAAGGCGGGAATCTAGTTTCTTACATAGTAAGATTAAACGATACAAGTGAAAAAACTATATAGTACAATGATTCTATTGTGTTGTATGAGCTCTTTTTCGTGTTAGTTCTTCCTCTTTTTGTTTTTCTACAAATTCTATATATGCAGGAAATGTGCTGAAATCATGCACAGAATTACTTCTATGAAGTTTACATACTGTAGGTTCACTTTCTAGTATGGTTGTTGAACCTCGTAAAAGTTTTGATTTTGGCTCTATTTTTTTTGTTTCCATTTTACCCTTTATTAATGTTAAATTTAAAAACTATTTGAATAACTAAATTATAAGTCATGACATAATTAGCAAGTTTTATATTAACTTTTCTATTTCGGGAATTGATTTATCTAATTTTCCCAGTAACGCTAATGTTGGATTAGATTTTTCTAAAATTTCTATCATTAAATTTCTCAATTTTTGTGTATTAATTTCTTCAATTTTTGAAATTATTTCTTCACTTGGGACTAATCTACCCATAGAAAATATATCACCAACATTCTTTTTTGCTCTACTTGAATTACTTTCTTTATTCATAAGAATTGCGGATTTTAATTTTATAATAGCTCGTTGGCATTCTTCTTCTGTTATATTATCCGTGGTATTTTTTAATTCTTCTATAATTGCTATAATAGATTCATTTGTTTTTTCTGGAGCTGTAGCGCATGTTATTTCAATCATTCCAGTATCTTCGCTACCTGTGGAATAAGCTTCAACTCTATAACATAATCCTTTCTTTTCTCTAATCTTTTGAAATAATTTTGATGACATTCCACCACCTAAAATAATCCCTAAAACTCCAGCTTCATAAAAGCGTTCATCTAAATATGAATAGCCTTCAAAACCCATAACTAATTGAGTTTGCTCAAGTTTTTTATTTCTTGTAAAATAACCACCAGTGTATATAGCTTTTTCAGGTTTTTTATTTTTACCTTTTTGTAAATTATTAAAATATTTTTTTGTAAAATTAACAGCATCTTCAGTTTTTAATTTTCCAGCAAATGAAATAATTATATCTTCTGTTTTATATTGATTATTAACATAAGAAATAATGTCATCTCTTGTAATTTTTTTAATATTTCTTGCTGATCCTAAAATACTTCTTCCGTAAGGTTGATTTCGGTATGCTGTTTCTGCAAAATAATCTCCAATGATGTCAGATGGATCATCTTTTGTCATAGCTAATTCTTGTAAGATAACTTGCCTTTCCTTTTCCATTTCACTTTCAAGAAATATTGAATTTTGAACAATATCAGCTAGTAATTCAACAGCTTTTTCAGTATTTTCTTGTAAAACTTTAGTATAAAAAGCTGTATGAGAAGTAGATGTAAAAGCGTTTACTCTGCCACCAATATTATCAAATTCTTCTGCTATTTCTTGCGTATTTCTAGTCTTAGTTCCTTTAAAAGCCATGTGCTCTAAAAAATGGGAAATACCATTTATTTGTTTAGTTTCATTTCTACTGCCAGTTCTAACCCAGACATTAACTGATACAGACTCAACATCAGTCATGTATTCATTTATAACTCTTAAACCATTATCTAATGTTACAATATCAACCATTATATTTCATCATCAATTAATTATGGTTTATATATTAGCAAGATATTTATTAATCGCAAGACTATTGGAATATTATATTTTGCAATGACACACTTTAAGGTTTTACATAATTATAAGTAGCTCCCCTTTGTCAACGAAGTTAACAAAGGGGAGCTACAAATTGTTAGTTTTTCTTCGCTATACTTTCTAACTAATTTTCAACTCTTTCAATCT
>JAQTXT010000136.1 GCA_028688645.1 Rickettsiales bacterium | reverse complement strand
TGTTTATATAAATTATCTATTAATTTTACTAAAAAAAATAATAAAAAATGAAACAATTCATTTGTGTTTGAAATAAATTTTGAAACATATCATTTTGAGTTCATAATTATTTAAATTTACAATGCAACTCAGATATTCTGGTAATATCATGCCCTTCGAGGACAGCATGAAGAAAGTCTCTGCTATCACCTGGGCTTCATCAGGTAAAAAATTAGCCGTCGCAGCTGCTGACAGAGTATATTTTTATTTTTATTCAGACTGTATATCTATTCGATGACAATGGATAAAAGAAAGACAAATTCCCAACCAAACCTTCAGATAAGGGACAAAAGTCTTACTTAATTAGAGCTTTGGAGTTCTCTCCTGACTCTTCTAAGATCGCTGTTGCCCAAAGTGACAACATTGTTTTCATTTACAAAATTGGTCTCGAATGGGGAGAAAAGAAAGCCATCTGTAACAAATTCCCAGTTTCTGCATCAGTCACATGTATGACCTGGCCAAAAGATCATAACAATGATATCGTTTTCGGGTTAGCTGATGGTAAAGTTAGAGCAGGTAATTTTTTTATTTTAATTCAGGTGTTCTTAAGTCCAACAAGTCTAATGCTCTTTACTCTGGTGAGACATATGTTGTTTCAATCGCATCTTCAAGAGATGGCTCAACTGTTATTTCCGGACATCTTGATGGTAGTGTCTACTCATACTCAATGGAGAATCAATCTTTCAAAAAAATATTCACTCATCATTCAGTTCCTTATGGCCTTGGATATGGAGAAAGTATCGTTGCTGCTGGAAATGATCAAAAAGTTACTTTCTATGATACCTTTGGAAATGTTCTTCAAAGATTTGACTATACACATGACGAAAAAGTAAAGGACTTTACTGTTTGCCAATTTAATCCTTCAGGAGAAAGTGTTGCCCTAGGAAACTTTAACAGATTCTATGTTTACAATTTTAACCAAAAAAGAGGACAATGGGAAGAAATCGTCTGTAAAAATATTGAAAATTATTACACAGTTACTTCTATTTGCTGGAAAAACGATGGAAGTCGACTTGTAACAGGAAATCTTTGTGGTTCTGTTGATATTTATGATGCAAGTGTTAAAAAAGAAAAGAAAGGAAAATTTTTACTGAATTATGTTTCCCCAAGTCAAGTTATTGTTCAAGTTCAAGGAGGAGGAAAATAAAGCGTTGTTAAAAGTATCAATGGTTATGAAATCACAAAAATCAACTTTTATCACGACAGATACGCAGTCGGAAATACTTATGAAACTTTAATTATTGTAGACACAGATACAGGAAAGTCAAGTTAAATTTATTGGAAAGGAGCTGGAAACGAAAAGTTTGACTTCACTGGCAACAATCTTTGCATGATTTCCAATGCTGGTGAGATCACTCTTGTCGAATACGGAAGAAATGAAGCACTTGGAACTTGCAGAACTTAATACATGAAAGCTAACTTGATCTCGGCCAAGCTCAATGAAAAAGGAACAAAAATCATTGCTTATCTGTTGGATCTTCAAACAATCTCATTATTCGATCTTCAAACCTCTTCCATCATCAGTCAGATCAGTCATGATTCAAAGATTGATTATCTTGAGTTAAATGCCAATGCCAACAAACTTTTATTCAAAGATAAAAGAAAACAACTTTACATTTATAATTTAGTCACAATGACTAAAAACACATTGTTGCCTTATTGTACTTTTGCCAAGTGGGTTCCAGAAAGCTAAGTTGTTGTTGCCCAAAATAGACAAAACCTCAATGTTTGGTACTCAATTGATCATCCCGAAAAAGTTACCATTTACAACATTAAGGGAGAAGTTGAAGGAATTGAAAGAAAAAATGGAAAAACTGAAGTTCTTGTCTCTGATAACAATGGAAATAATGTATCAACTTACTCATTGAATGAGGCATTGATTGACTTTGGATTCGCCTTGGAAGCAAGAGACCTCGAAAGAGCAGCTATGATATTGGACGCTTCAGAACTTAACAATTAAACTGAGGCAAACTGGAAAGCATTAGCTAAACTTGCCATTGAAACTCAAAATGTATATGTCGCTGAACACTGTTATGGCGCTTTGGGTAATGTTGCTAAAGCTAACTTTTTGAGAAAAATTATTAAACAAATTGAAGATTACGAAAAGTAAACAGGAAGAAAAGATGGTATCTCATATTACAAAGTTCAAGCAAGACTTGCTATGCTCGAACGTCAATTCCACAGAGCATAATCAATCTATCTTGAAAATAATGAGGTTGAAGAGGCCATGGAAATGTATCAATAAATGCATAAATGGTAAGAAACTGTGAAAGTAGCTGAGAAATCACATCATGCAGAAGTTTAAGAATTGAAAAGCAATTATTATTCATGGCTTTTAGAGTCTGGGCAATAAGAAAAGGCTGCTGAAATTAAATAATAAGAAGGTGACTATGTGACTGCTATTCAATTATATCTTAAGGGCGGTATTCCTGCAAGAGCTGCCAATGTTGTTTACAATACAAACGTTAGTTATCCTGAAGACTTATTGGAAAAAATCGCTAACAATTTGGCCTCAGCAGGAATGTTCGAAAAAGCTGGATAATTGTATGAGCAAATGTAAAAACTTCAACGAGCATTGGATTGCTATGTGAAAGGAGGTGTTTTCAAGAAGGCTGTCGACCTTGCAAAGAATGCTGAGCCAAGACTTGTTGCCAGTTTAGAAGAAAGATGGGGCAACCATCTCGTTTCTATTAAGCAAACCCAAGCTGCTATCCATCATTTTATTGAAGCTGAAAAAATACCCAAAGCTATTGAGGCTTCAATCACTGCAAGAGATTGGAACAAAGCCATTCAACTATTGGCTCATCAAACACCAGAAGTTGCAAGACCATATTACAGACAAATTGCTAAACATTACTCAACCATCAGACAATATGATTTTGCTGAAAAATATTATCTTAAAGCTGCACTTCCAGTTGATGCATTCGAAATGTACGCTGAGGCAGGAAAGTGGGAACAGGCTCTTAGAGTTGCTAAAGAAAATCTTCCAGAAGGAGAAATTACCAATCTTTATGTGAAACAGGCTAAAAAATTTGAAGAAGAAGAAAAGCTTAAAGAAGCTGAAAAAATGTACATTATTGTTGAGGAATATGACCTTGCTATCGCTATGTACAAAAAGTGTGGACAATATGACAACATGATCAGACTTGTTTCTAAATATAGAAGCAACCTTCTCAAAGACACTCATCTCAATGTTGCCCAAAAGCTTCACAAATAAGGTAACTTCAAACTTGCCGAACAACATTATATTTCAAGTGGCGCTTGGAGAAATGCTGTATAAATGTACAAGAGTCAAAACATGTGGTAATAGGCTGTCAGATGTTCAAAACTTTATGGAAAAGATTAATATACATGTGAACTTGCTAAAAGATGGGCTGAAACTTTAGGTCCTGAACAAGGAATGAAAATGCTTCTTAAAATGAATCTTGTTGACGCTGTTATTGAATATCTTTCAGACAGAGGATAATTTGATGAAGCCTTTAAGCTTGCTAACCAACATGCAAAACATAAAATTAGAGATGTTCACTTGAAACATGCATTCAAACTTGAAGACGAAAAAAGATACAAATAAGCTGAATCATAATTCATCAAAGCTGGTAAAGCTGGAGAAGCAATCAGCATGTATGAAAACATTGGAGACTATCATTCAGCACTTCAAGTCGCAGGTCAGTATTAACCGCAAGCCAGAGACGGCATTCTCATTAATCAAGCAAGAGGATTTATTGAAAAGAGAGAATACATAAAGGCATAATCTGCTTTTATCAATGCCAGAAAGCCAGAACTTGCTATTAAAATGTATCTTGATATTGGAAATAATCAAGAATCATTAAGAGTTGCTAGAAAACATGCACCACATTTGGTTGAAGAAATCATGAGGAGAGAAACTTCTGAATCGCAATCAAATGCATCACCTGAGCAAAAGCTTCAACAGGCAAGAACTTGGGATGACACAAGAAACTATTCAAAGGCCATTGAAGGTTATCTTC
>JAQTXT010000015.1 GCA_028688645.1 Rickettsiales bacterium | reverse complement strand
AAATTCTCTGATTGTTGGATTGGAAGGATATGGTAAGACGACTATAATGAATTTTTTGTTGACTCAAACATCAAAAATTAACCCACGAATTTTTTATATTGATACTATGAGAAGTAGTGAAGTATTTATAAATGCTCTGGGTGGAAAATATTATAGAGTTAGTCCAAATTTGAAAGAGGGAGATAATTTAAAATTAAATCCTTTTATGATTGATAAGACACCAGAAAATGAAAAGTTTTTAAATGAATTTATAGTTAATTTAATATCTTTTCAAGATGATGGTTTTATAGAAATGGGACAAACCGAAACCCAATTAAGTCATCAGTATCAATACATTTCAGATATTGTAAAGAAAATATTCGAAATTGATAAAAATAGTAGAACTTTTGAGGCTGTTGCAAAACTTTTTGATAAACAAGAAACTAATTTAATTTATTCAAAATTAGGTTTTTGGTATAAAAAAGAAAACTTATCTTTTATATTTAATCATGCTGAAAATACTAAATTCGATGATAAAATTATAGGAATTTCTCTTAAAACTATAGTTGAAAATGAACATTTGGTTGTTCCTGTTGTTGATTATTTATTTAATATCATTAAGTACATGGCAAATGGAGAGCCATTTATTTTGGCGATTGATGATGCATGGGATATTGTTAATAATGATATTATTGCTCCAAAGTTTTTTGATATGTTAACAACATTGCCGAATAAGAATGTTGCGGTAGTTGTAACAACAAGTGGGACTGATAAATTAAGTAAAAGTGCTATAACAAAACCCGTTAATGATTTTTTTGCTACTGAATTGTATTTAGCAAATCCAAAAGTTAGTTTATATCAAAAGAAAGTTTTTTCTTTACAAGAAGAAGAATCGAGAATGCTTGCTCTTATGAGGCTTGAAGATAGAAATTTCTTATTAAAATGTATAGGTGATGTGGTTATCAGTTCTATAAATTTAAAAACTTTTGATTTTTATAATAATATTTTTTCAAATGATAATGTTTCTATAAATGCTATGTATAAAGCCAAAGATGTTAGTAAAAGTACTAATCCAGAGGTATGGATTCCAGTATTTATAAAGATTATGGAAGAGTATGCAAAATCTATTAAACAAAAGAAATTGAAAGAAAACGAAATAAATCAATTGAAGTGGGAAGAAGCTAGAAATGATGAAAATACTAGAAATAAGATAGTTTATAATGGTTAAAATTTTTAAGAGTATTTTAATTACAGGTGCTAGCAGTGGTTTAGGGATGGAATTAGCAATACAATTTGCTAATCGTGGTATTTTTCTGTTTTTAACAGCTAGAAATAAAGATAGATTATTAAAAACCGTCAATGCTTGCAAAAGTAAAGACGCTACGGTGTATTATAAAGTATTAAATATTAAAGACAGAGAAAATATTAAAAATTGGATTTTAGAATGCGACAAAATTCGTGATATAGATTTAGTTATTGCGAATGCTGGAATTTCTGCTGGAACTGCTAATGGGAATGAATTGAGTGAACAAGTATATGATATTTTTGACACAAATATTTATGGTGTTTTAAATACAATAGAACCAATCATTCCAAAAATGATAGAGAGGCGTAATGGGCAGATAGCAATAATTTCTTCAATGTCAGCTTTTATTGGAATGGCAAGTTGTCCCGCTTATTCTGCCTCAAAAGCTTGTGTTTTAAACTATGGGCAAGCTTTAAGAGGTTATTTACAAAATTTTAATGTTGGTGTGTCTGTGGTTTGTCCAGGTTTTATTAAAACACCATTGACGGATAAAAATAATTTTACAATGCCACTAATAACAACGACAAACAAATCTAGTAGAAAAATTATAAATGGCATATTGGAAAATAAAGGCCTAATTTCATTTCCAATTATAATTTATATTTTTCTGAAAATAGTTAGATTATTGCCTTTTGCTTGGATAAATTATATTTTTTCAAAATTTCCAAGAAAGTAAGAATTTCTCATAGAAAATCATTTTTTCAGCTAATTTTTCTTGTGATGATTTTAATTTTATTTCACAATCTTTTTTATAAATTCTGTTTTTATTGAAAATTTCTAAAATTTCTTTATCAAATTTATTTGTAATTAAAATTGGTTTTGGTTGATTGATATTCCAAATTATAAAATAATCATTTTTATCAAAAATGGCGTAATTATTGATTATATTAGCGATACCCAATGGTAAAATATTATAAAAATAATTTAATGTTTCACATGGAACAATTCTATTTTTTTCTATTATACTTTCTTTGGCTCTTTGATTTACTAAATAATTAGAAATTTCAATTGGAATAGTCATAATATTAAATAAAATTGCATAATTATGATTTTTTGCTATTTTATTAATATATTCTTCAAAGATTGGATCTAGAATAGTCATTTCTAAAAATATATTATACTTATTTTTTATTAGTATTTCTGTAATTTTAAAAAGACATAATAAAGCGAAACCATTTGTTTTTTCTCTAATTAATCCATCACCATATTCACTAATTAAATAACTATAGTATGGATGAATTTTTGCAAACGATCTAACAGCTAAATGAACATAATTATTCGTTGGTAAATTTTTTTCTATAGCGGGTAGCAATTGAGTAGTTTTTCCAGAACCGCATTGTCCTGCGGTTCTGATTAAAAAAGGTTTTTGCAATGGAGTTTTGTCTTTAGTTAATAATTTTATTTGTTCTTCAACAACTTTATTAAAATAATCACTTTCAAATTTAGATTTTACATCATTTTTACAATTATTGGCAAAAATATTGTAAATAAAATTAATGACTTTATCTCTTAATAACTTCATTTTAAACTCCTTGCGGCAATTTTATTTCTGGATGAAATTTTTTCATATAAATAATATATTGTTCTTCTATATATTTCCACATGAAATTACATTTTTCAATCTCATTTCTATCAATAAATACAGAGGTTAGTTGCTCATAGTTATTTATAATTTGATTTAAAAATTTAGGTGTAATTCTGCAAGAAATTCTTGATAAATCAGCACATCTTGTTGATAAGGATACAAAAGAAAAATCAATAAATGCAGTAATTTCATCATTTTCATCAAGTAATATATTCCCAATATTTAAATCTCCATGAACTAAAACAATTTCCTCTTTTTCTTTCATAGATAAATCAATTAAACTTGAATAATCATAATAATTATCATCAACTTTTGATAATTCAGTTAAAAAATTTGATAATTTTACATTTGTAATTGTTTCTGGTATTTTGTCCTGCGGAATATTGTGTATAGTAGCATAAAATAAAGCTATATCATATGCTATTTTATCAATTTTATCTTTTGATAAAAAATTAATTCTTTCGGTTAAAGATATTCCAGGGACTTTTTGATGTATTGAATATGGTCTTTCGTTATGATATGCAATATTCATATCTACTGTTTTTAAATTCATTTCTTTCTTTAAAAAACAATTAGCCAAAACATCTTTTTCAATTTGTTTTGCAAAGAAATTATTTCGCGGAAATCTTATTATATATTTTGAATTTCCAGTTTCTACCTCCGCGACTATATTAGTCCAGCCAGTAGAAATTTTTTTGATAGAATTTATGCTTTTGAATTGTTGCTGAAGGATAGATACTAAATCTTCATCTTCAGTAAAAAATGTAGAGTTTTTCACTTTTATATTAATTTATTAAAACTACATTTTTATAACAATTTTTTTTAAAAAGTAAATATCTTATGTTGTTTAGAAGAAAAATTTTACACCAAGATCAACATTATGTGATTGATAATTATATGTTCCTTTACTATCTACATCTGTAGTTCCATTTGTTCTAACAAATGTTTGTTCCATCTCTGCGGCCATTACACCTCTATAACCTAAATAAATTGCCGCAATACCATCAGAAATTGGATAAGATAAACCTGCCATTACTTGACCACCAAAAACATTACTACTTGCTGTGTTAAGAAAATCTCTCATATTACCAGATACAACACCAACTCCGAAACCAATATAAGGCTTAATTGGTGATTTTACATTTGTATTTTCAAGTATCAAATTTACCATATATGTTCTAACCAGAAAATGAATATAGGCATCATCAACAGAAGTGTATGTTCCATCTTTCTTTTTGATAGCGACAGTTGCATCTGTATTAGCTTTTATTGCTGCTTCTGAATATTCAAACTCAGTTCTTATTCCATTTCTCCAATACAAACCAGCTGATGCAAAATAATTAAAATTCGTAGTAAAATTTATATTTGTTTCATCATTTGTAGCGCTATATTTTATTTTTGTATCTTTTGCTACAGTAAATCTTCCACCTATACCAAAATAAGCTCTAACATCTTTTAATCTAATATCTTCTTTACCTTCCGTATATTTCAATTTGCCTTTATATTGTTTCGGCATCCCAACTGTTTGAGAATAATTAATATTTTTTAGCTTATCTTTTTCTTCTTGATTTAATTGATCTATTTCTAGGTCATAAGGGGTGGATAATTTTACCCTACTATTTGCACTAAAAAATGGAACAAAGCATAAAAATAAAATAAAAAATAATTTATATAATCTCATATTGAATAAATAAAATTTATAATTGTATGATATAGACAAAATATTATTTTTCAATAAATTTTTCTAAAAAATTGAATGCTAAAAAACATAAAAATAGTTTTAATTTTGTTAAGCAAAAATTTTTCTTGTCTTTTTTTGCCTTATTAGTAGAATATAAGGAAACTAGAAAATGTGGTGAATATGATTCAATTTAATTTAGAATTTTTGCAAGAAAAAGATGAAGAAAACAACGGAAGTGCGAGATTAGGCATTTTACATACTGCACATGGTGATATTCAAACTCCATGTTTTATGCCTGTTGGAACTATCGGAGCAATGAAAGCAATGCATTTCGATCAACTAAGAGAAACTGGTGCTGAAATTATGTTATGCAACACATATCATCTTATGATACAAGATAGATATAATACTATTGCCAAAATGGGTGGATTACATAAATTTATGAATTGGGATAAGCCAATTTTGACAGATTGTGGTGGCTTTCAAGCAATGTCATTAAGTAGTTTAAACAAAATTACAGAAAAAGCCTGCACTTTTAGATGTCATTTATCAGGACAAAAACATGAATTAACACCAGAATTTTCAATGGAAATTCAGCATAAACTTGATACAGATATTACAATGGCGCTTGATGAATGTGTTAGACAACCCGCGGATTATAAATATACTAAAAGAGCTATGGAAAGAAGTTTAAGATGGGCGAAAAGAAGTAGAGATGCTTTTGTTGAACGAGATGGTTACGGTATTTATGGAATAGTTCAAGGTGGTGCGGATAGAGAATTAAGGGCTACATCAATAGAAGGGCTTAAACAAGTAGGTTTTGATGGCTATGCAATAGGCGGTGATTTATCCATTAATGATGGTTGGGAACTTATGTTTTCAGTTTTAGATTATTTAACTCCAATGATGCCTGATGATAAACCAAGATATTTAATGGGTGTAGGAAAGCCAATTGATATAGTAGGTTCTGTACTTAGAGGTGTGGATCAATTTGATTGTGTGATGCCAGCTAGAAGTGGACGAAACGGTCAAGCTTTTGTCAATGGAGGCACAATCAACATAAAAAATGCAAAATATAAATATGATAATGCTTCAATAGATGAAAATTGTAATTGTAGAGCGTGTAAACAACATAATAAGGCATATTTAAACCATTTATTTAAAGCGGACGAAATATTGGGTGCCATGTTGTTGACAGAGCATAACATAATGTTTTATCAGAATTTGATGAGAGATATTAGACAGGCTATTAAGGAACATAGATATAAGAAGTTTGTAGAAGAATTTATGAATAAAAATAATTCTATTAAATAAGTTTTTAGTTTTATAATTTGTGCAGAGTTTTTATATATAAAATATTTTAATAATTTTTAGAATAAATGTGTTTACTAGATAATTAATAACTTTTGATATTTATTAAAAAATGATATATAATGCTCACAGCTAAATTTATTTTATATAATAATTATGCTGGGAGTAGAAAAGTTAGTTGTTAGCAGTAGACAACAATTTTTTAATATAAAAAGAAAAGATAAAGGTGTAGAAAGAGGCTTTTTTGGATATTTAATTAGTGAATTGAAAACTAAGTTATCAGAATTTAAAAACAAATATCCAGAATTTTCAGAATTAGATGGAGAAAGTAGATTTGATCTATTTATTATAGCTATTATTCAAAATTTGAATAAGACAAAACAAGAAGAAATCTTATCATCATATATTAAATTCAAAGCTGAGTGTGGACAAAATGACTCAGACAGGGCTAAAATTAATTCTATTAAAAGATTTTTTAGACTATTTAAGCCTAAGAGGAGTGCTGTCGAAGAATTAGCTGAAGCATTGAAAAATTTTGAAAATGGCTTGTTTTCCGAAGAAAATATTGGTATTAATAATTATATAGTATATTTTAGAAAAATACATAGAGAAAAGCAGAGGACTGTTGATTCAAAAGAAATAATAAAATTAAAGCCTAGATATTTAGTTAAAGGTGATAGAACTAAATTTTTAGGATTGTCTTTGAGTGACAACTCTCTTAAAAGTTTGATAAGAAATATATTTGAAAATCATTTTATGAATGGTTTAAGAGCTAATCGTGATACAATATCTGAATTATTTGCTTTAAAATTTACAGAATTTCTTGGAGGAAGAATTCCAGAACAATCTTATTTAGTTAAAGAACAATATAGCGATGAAAGCGATAAGTTTATGTTGGCTTCCACATTACATGAAAATTTTAGAGATTTTGAAGGTTTATTATTTGATTCAAATACTGGAGAACAACAACTAACTGGTAGAAATTACAATAGGCTAATGCCCGATAATGGTTGTGTAGAAATTGATAGTAAAAAAGTTGAAATTCAAAAGCTTGCACAAAATCTTATGATTTTTGCAATATTAAATGATTTAGATGGCGTTGGTGCTCAAGGTCAAAACATTGGTATAAATCTAGATGGTGAACTATTATATTTTGATTTTGGACATTCTTTTGAAAATTCTAGGAATTTGGGTTCTAGTTTTATTCCACAACTTGGGCATGGAAATGTAAAATCAAGAAATATAACATCGTTTTTTTCTGGTGTTTCTCTTCATGAACAATTAAAAGCTTATAGGGAAATCAGAGAAAAATTTGTTGATAATGGGGAATTTGATGAATTTATTCAACAACTTAAAGCAGATTTAAAAGCTATAAATTGTGATTGTCCTAGTGGTACACCTGCTACTGTATTTCATTTAAAAAATCCAGATTATTTGTCTCATATAGATGTCTTAAGGGGAAAAATTTTAGATAGAATTAAATATATTGATAGAATATTTGGAAACAGAATAGCAATTTTAGAAGAAGAGAATGGTGAAGGCAAAATTAATATTTTAGAAAATCTTCAATTTTTAATTTTTAGAAGTCATTTAACAGAACATTCAGTAAATGGAGTAGTTTTAAAGGAAGGAACATCGTATTTTGACATATATAAAGTCGAAGGCAAAACAAACATATATAAGATATCTTTAAATGGTCATTCATTTTATGGAAAAGATTATCAGTACAAAATAGATTTTCTTTCTTTAATTAAAGAATTTAGGGGCAATACAAAAAATCCATTTGAGTTTTCCGAGGCGGAGTTAGTTGAATTTAATAAGTTTTTGTTAACAAAAAAGAGAGAAAAACTTTCTGGATTAAATAGTGAAAGAATTAACGCAAAATTGCAAGTTGAAACAACTACAGAAGTTTCGTCAGTAGATAGTACGGAAGTTTTACCTATTGCTGCAAAATATTTAAGCGACAGAAGTGTTGATGCAATAAGAACTATATTAAATATTAAACAAAAAAGATTACAGATAAATGTTGAAAGAATTAATGTTTTGGCTAGATCTGCTGAAAATTATGCAAGGTTAGGAATACAAAATCGTGTTATTCTAGATAGTGAATATGCAACAATGAGTGAAACTGTGGTATTATCAAGAAAATTAAGAGATAGTGGAAATAAGGAAGAATTAAAAAGTAAGGATATTAAAAAACTAAGAGATGCAATAAGTTTTAGAGAGGTTAGTAAATCAATAGGAGCTACTTGTGTAAAAACATCAATAGGGTTTAAGGTTTCAATTGAAGAAAAAGAAATTAATGGTAAAAAATGTGTTGAAATAATTATCAATAGAGATCTAAAAGATGATAATTCCAAGTATATTGGTTATAAAATAGTTATCGCCAATTTAGGAGATTATTCTAAATTTAATTTAATTGGAAATATTAGAACATATGGATTAAGTAAAGGATTAAGAAAGACAGCTTCATTAGCAAGGTTTTCATTATGTGATAAAAGAGATAAACATTTAAAAGGCAAAGAATATACTGAATTTTTAAGAAGACTCAATATTGTTGAAGAAGTCAAAGACATGAGTTTGTAGTGCTTACTAATTGGCTTTAATTATAGAACTGATAACCAAAGTATTTTGGAAGTACTATAGAACCTTTGTTTAATTATAAAAACAATTTCTCTCACAATCTTGATAATGAATGATGGTTTTTTTGAAAGAATTTGAGTTACTCAGTGGATTACTATAGAAAAAACAGTATCTATAAGATAAATACTGTTTTATATATACAAAATTATTTCTCGAAATCTCTAATATATTGAGCTATTGATCCCATAATTACATTTATAGAAGTGTCTCTATTCAAATATGTTGTATTTATCGTAATATCCGCTTCTTTGTATATTGGCATTTTTTTATCAAAAATTTCTTTTAAAATATCTTCTTTGTTGCCTTGCTCTAATAAAGGTCTTGTAGTCTTTCGTTTAACTCTTTCTAGTAAAGTGTCAAATTCAACTTCTAAAAAAACAGAAATCGCTTTGTCTTTAATTAAATCTCTTATATCTTTATCATCAAAAGCACTTCCACCAATTGATAATACTTGTGGCTGGTGATTGTTTAATATTTTTGCAATAGTTTTTCTTTCTAATTTTGTAAAATATTCTTCTCCCTTTTTGTCAAATATTTCAACAACGCTCATGCATTCTGTTTTTTCTATCTCTCTGTCTGAATCAATGAATTTTATATTTAATCTTTGAGCCAATGTGAAACCTGTTGTTGTTTTTCCTGCCCCCATCATACCTATTAAGATTATAGTTTTTCTATTTGACGGATGTATTCTTTCTTCCATACTGTAAAAAAATTTTTAATAAAATATAAATTGAATAATTGCAAGTTATTCAATACTTTATTATATATATATTTATGAATATAATTTTCAAGTAAAAATGCAAAATATTTTATATTTCAACACGATTTTTCAAGGTGTAAGTATAATTTTACAACAAAATAGTGGTTTAATGATTGAAAAAAAGATAGAAAATGAGAAACAATCAGAGATTTTAGTGTCTTCAATTGAGCAAATATTAACCGATAATGGATTAAAATATAATAATATAGATATTTTTACTTCAATTGTTGGTCCTGGGAATTTTACTGGTATAAAAACTAGTTTGGCCGTTTTAAAAGCGTTACAAATTTCTACGAAAGCCAAAATTATTACTTGTAATATATTTGACATTATTAGTTTTGAATTAAACCATGATTTAATTATTCTTGATATGGGAACTGTAAAACTTTATATAGAAGAAAATAATGAATTTTATACAATATATAAAAAAGATTTAGAGAATTTTTTAAAAGAAAAAGAAAATAAAAAGATTATTACGAATAATAAGATTATTGTTGGCGATAATATAATATATTCTGATTTTACAAACCAAAAATGGATAAATATTGTAAATTATAAGGTAAAAAATAATCTTTGGACAGAATATATTGAAGCATTATATATAGAAGAAGCTGGAATTACAAAAAGAAAAAATTAAATATTTTCGTTATAATCTCTAAAATATACTTCAGATATATATCTAACCCCTTTAGCTCCTCTTTTTAATTGAATTACTATGTCAATAACATTGTTGATATAACTAAGTATATCATCTGGAGGCATTCCTAATCCTGCTTGCATAACCATCAATTTTAGCTGTTGTAAAGCCATTTTAGGAGTATCAGCATGAAGTGTAGAAATAGATCCAGGGTGTCCAGTGTTGATAGCTCTTAAAAATGAAAAAGCTTCTTTTCCTCTTAACTCTCCTACTATTATTCTATCAGGTCTTAACCTTAAACAAGCTTCAATTAAATCTTGAGTTGTTACATCAGCTCTTCCTTGACCACCTCTTGAAGCCAATAAATGAACTTTATTTGGAAGCCAAGATAAATCTATTTCTCTGGCATCTTCAACAGTTATCAATCTTTCCACTCTTGGTATAGCTTTTAAACAAGCATTAGCAAATGTTGTTTTACCAGTTGATGTACCACCAGAAATAATTAAATTTTTTTTACTTAAGATAGCTTTATATAAAAATTCTTTTATCATATTTGCTTTTAAAAGCTTAGATAAAATTACATTTGAATCGTCTTTTATTGCACCAACAGAGGTTGTTGCGAAAGCTCCCATTTTTTCATAATCATCAAGTGACCATACTACATCACTCTTTTTTCTGATAGATATAACTACAGTATCGTTTTCACATGCTGGAGGGAAAACGACTTGAATTCTGTATCCTGATGGCAAAGTAGCTGATAGTAAAGGATTCTCTTCGCTTATTTTTTGATCTGTAGCTTGAGCAACAAGTCTTCCTAATGATTTTAAATGTTTGAGATCATATCCAGGCATTTCAACCTTAAACATATCTCCTCTTTTTTCCACCCAAGCTTCATTCGGTTTATTAATTGATATTTCTGTTATACCTTCTTGTTGTAGAACATAATTTATAGGTTTTAAATAAACTTCAAGTGCTTCAAAATTATGCATTACCTATTGCTCCTTTTATAGACAGGCAGTGTTAAATCCTGTGTAACCATAATAACAACCTTTTCACCCTGTGGAATTCTAATTACTGCTTTTTGTTCAGCTATTTGATCTACTATATCTTGAGCGTCACCCATAAAATCTTTTGTAGCTTGTATTAGAGCATAATCTGACGATTTTCCACTTGTTGTAGTTGTTTCACCAGTTAAAGAGCTAATTGTGTTTGTAATACCTGTAGAACCACTTATTTTTTCAGCAGCTAATGAAGTGCCAACACTTAAAACACTTGATAAGAATGAATTAGCTAATCTTTGTGCATACCTGTTATCCAAATCGCCTTGAACACCAGCTCTTCCAAGTCTATCAGCACCGATAGAAGCTATGTTTAAACTCATACCATCTACTCTAATAATTCTATTCCAATTAATTGTTACTCTTGTTTGTCCAGAAGAAATATTTGTTTCATAACTTCCAATAACTCTCGAGCCTTTTGGTATTAGAATGTTTTTTCCTTCCTCAGCGTATACATCTCTAGTTATAACCGCTCTAACTGTTGAAGCTACATCTGTATCTATAGCTGTTTCAAGAACTGCACTTATCACTTTTCCTTGTAATATTACTCTTGTTAAATCTGTAATTTGGGTAGGTATAACATCTGGAGTTTTATCTTGAATATCAAGTTTATTGTCGGTATAAGATAATATGATAGAATCAGAATTATCAAAACTATTTTCAGTAGGACCAGTTCCACCACTAATTTTAAACATAGGAGCAACTTTTCTTTCTTGTAGAATTTTATCTTTTTTAATTTTTTCTAGTGCTTCAGCTTCTTTTTTTTGTTGTGCTGCTAAAATTTCTTCATCTGTCATGTTTGTAGTATCAAATCCAGCCGCATTATCACCTGGAAGGTTTATAGCTGTTGGATCTTTAGCATTTATAGCTTTATTTTGAGGGAGATTGATTATAATGTCTGATACTGAACTTTTTCCTTCTTTTGGTGGTTGTTGCACATTAAGTTTTGATATAGCCTCCATTTGCTGTTCCATAGCTTCTTTCAGCTTATCATTAATCATTTTGTCGACTTCTTCTTTTGTAAATTTTTCTTCCTTCTTTTCTCCACTAGCAATCTGTTGTCTTATTTCTTCTGGCAATGATGGTAACTCTGGCAATGCAGGAACTGTATCTTGTGTTTTAGGTGTTAAAAAAGTGTCATCGCTTGGTGTTACATCCAATAAGTCAGAAGTATTATAATCAACATTAGCTCCCCTTGTTGGTTGTCCACCTTTTTGAATGACTATTTCATTTGTATTTTCTTTATTGGTAGTATCACCAGATTCTTTAAAAAAAAGAAAATATATAACAGTGGAAACGAAAACAATTATGAAAATGATTAAAATCATTTTACTTTGTTTCGAACTACCAACACCAATTGTATCTTCATCGGTTTCAGCTATATCTTCTTGATTACTATTTGTTATCTGATTTTGCTGCATATTATACATAAAATAAACTACATTAATAATCACTTATTATTTAATTATTGTCAAGAAATTATTGACGATAAAATAGGCAATTATGAAGATGCTTATAGATTTATCGCAATCATCAAAGATATTAAGTTAAATAATTTGTTTAAAAATTAGTAAGGAAGTAATTATTATTCCCTACCAATAGCTTATGATCTCAGTTATCGTGACTTGTCATCAGGTTTTTGACTGGTATTTCTTCTTAAAAAAGAAAAGCATCCATAACTATGATTTTCATCCTCGGAATGACTTCTACTAGAACCAGCTCTATCATTAACACTTCCTGCATGAATTTTTTTTTGTTCTTTTGATAAAATTTGTTCAGATAAGATTTTTTTCAAATTATCAAGATATGTTATCCATAACTTTTTTGCATCTTCTTTTTCCGAAGCTTGTCCAATTATTAAGTATTCAAATTTTTCCAGTTCATTAAGCTGATTTGCTATTGTTCTTTGAAATTCTCTAGTTTGAGTTTGAGTACGATAACAATGTGTTAATACAGAGCAAATTTGTAAAATTGATTTTTGATTTAATGCCATCTTTGTTAAATCACTCTGCTTAAAAAAATCATCAAATGATAATTGCAAAAGTGCGGATAATTGCAAATCTGGAGTTTGCGGTTCTTTCATATTAATCATTGATGGAAGTGGAGGGGCTGACATATATAATGTTTTCACGTGTGAAACTTGTGTTCCTACTGGTTGTGGAGCCAGATATCTTGGTCCTTCTATAATTTGTGATTTAGGTGCTTCTAACATATTTTTATTTATAATTTATAATTTGGCTATTGTATTATATATTTTGCATCAAGTCAATAATATTAAAAAAATATTAGAAATTATAAAGTATATTTTTCATATTTACTAAATCATTGCATAAATAATTTTTAATTTATATATTTAAATTGTTTTAATAAATGACAAGTTTATGAAAATTGGAATTACCGGTATAAGAGGAAGAATAGCGAAAGCTTTAGCTTTAGAAATTGTTAGTAATAATTTGTTTGATATTAGTGGTGCATTAGTTAGACAAGGCTATGATGAGGTTGGTGAAGATATAGGCGATTTTCTTGGGCTTGATAAACAAACCAATAGTTTAATTACGGACAATTTAGAAAAATTAGTTGACGAATCTGATGCTATTATAGATTTTTCTTCTCCTGAATTGACTATGCAATGTGCTGAAATATGTGCTAAAAAAGGAAAAATACTTATTTCTGGAACTACTGGTTTAAGTGATAATGAAAAAGAAAAATTAGAAAAATTTGCACAGGATTGTATAATAGTTCATTCTAATAATATGAGTATTGGGGCTAATCTATTAATAAATCTAGTAGAAGAAACTGCTTCTTTGCTGAGAGAAGATTATGATACTGAAATTTTAGAAATGTACCATAGAAATAAAGAAGATGCGCCGTCTAAAACATCTTTAATGTTGGGACAGGCAGTAGCTAGAGGTAAAAATTTAAATTTTGGAGAAGTATCAAGAAAAGTTAGAGATGGTATTATTGGTCCAAGAGAAGAAAACGAAATTGGATTTGCTGTTTTAAGGGGAGGGGATGTAGTTGGGGAACATACAGTAATTTTTGCTGGTATGGGTGAAAGAGTAGAATTATCGCACAAAGCAACATCAAAATTAATTTTTGTAAATGGCGCGATCAGGGCTACTATTTGGGCTTTCAACAAAGAAAAAGGTCTTTATAGTATGCAAGATGTTTTAAAAATTAAACATTAATTATGTCCTACATAAATGGTGATTTATGATTTTTGACAATTCTAAAGATTTTTTGAAAGTTTGTTCCCATGGAAGACTATTAGGTTTGGATGTTGGAACAAAAAAAATCGGTGTAGCTATTACTGACGATATGAGAAAAATTTGTTTGCCGTCAGATACTATTGTTAGACAAGGAAATAAAAAAGATTTTCCTGTTTTAATAAATATGTGCAAGATAAAGAATGTAAAGGGTATTGTAATTGGTCTTCCAATTTCATTTGATGAAAAAGATACGGAATGTTCTCTATTTATTAAAAGATTTGCTGAAAATTTATCAAAAGAAATTGATTTGCCAATAGTTTTTCAAGATGAAAGACTATCTTCATTTGAAGCTGAAGATTTAATGCTTGATAATATTGGATCTAATAGGACAAAAAAGGTCATAGATAAAATCGCTGCTTCTTATATTTTAGAAAGTTTTTTAAATTGTTTTTTAAATTAATTATTGTAGAAACGAAGTTATATGCTAAAATATGCAAATGTGGGTTACAAAAATTTATTTTTAGGCTTTATACTAAGTTCTAGTGTTATGTTTTCATTAAATGCTGCTGTAATAAGAGATGATCAAATAGAGTATGAAAAAATTTTAAATGCTCAAAATAGATTACTTGAAGAAAATAGAGAAATAACTTTTGATGAAATACTAAAATATACTTTAGATAATAATGATATTTTAAATGCAGAAAGAGAAAAAACAAAAGCAACTGAAACTCAAAAATTTAAAACATTTGGAATAAATGCTTTACCTGATGTTGGTATAGAACTTGGATATGGTAGTACTGATTTTAAGGAAAAGATGGGAAGTACAGTTTTTAAAGGTACTGGCTCAACAAATAGCAATAGGATTTATTTACAAGAGCCAATTTTTAAAAGTGGCAGAACTGTTACGCAATTAAAAATAGTTGATAGCCAGATTAATATGCAAAAAAATAGATTGGTTCAAGTTGAACAAGAAGTCCTATTTGACACAATTCAAGCAACTATTGAATTGTTACAAACTAAAGCGATTTTTGATTTAACAATTAAAAATGAAGAATCTTTGAAGAATAATTATGATTATGTTTCCGCAAGAAGAAAAGTTGGTAGAACAACAATTACTGATTTATCCTTAGCTAAGGCTAGATATAATTCTGCTAGAACAGATACAATTATTGCTAATACAAATTATTTGAATGCCAGGGCTAATTTTTTAAAAATAACAAAAATTAATCCAAATTTAATTAATGTTGATTATGATAACATTTTTAATACTTGTTTTTACTATGATATTTTATTTGATAAAGTATTAGAGTCAGCTTTGCTTAAAAATCCTCAATATAAAATTGCTAAAAATAATTATGAAATGAATAAAAGTAATTTAAAGTTTGCAAAAACTAAATTTTTGCCTGAATTGTACTTGAATGCCCAGATGAGAAACTCTGATAAAACAGATCTAATTAGTAGTAGAGAGAGTAGTGTAAGTTTAAATTTAAAAATTCCATTATTCCAGTCTGGAGTGGAATATTCAACTCATAGAGAAACTGGACATTTATTAAACGAATCGAAGTTTAATTTAAATGATATAAAAGATACTTTAATAAATCAGTGTTTAGCTATATTTGATGAATTTTTGGCTTCAAAAAGTATAGTAATGAGTAGCAAGACTTATAGAGATTCTTCAAAAATAGCATTGGAAAATACTATTGCCGAAGAAAAAGTGGGGAAGGCTACATTGGTGGATGTTTTAGATAGAAGAAAAGAATATTTTGATACTGAAATTTCATATTTAAAATATAAAACAAATGTTATAGAATATTATTATAGTTTAAGGTTGCTTATGGGTGAACTTAATTTAATTGACTTATTGAATTAATTGGGAGTTTGAATGGATCAAAAAAGCAAGGTTTTTGGTGAAAAAAAAGATGATGATTTTTCATTTCTTTATGAAAGTGCGGATACTAATGAACTCCCAGATGATAAAAATCTTGAAAGTGATGTAGATTATTCTGATAGTCAAACCAATGTTAATTTAGATTCTGTTAATGAAGAAAAACAACAGTCTAAAGATGATGTTGAAGCTTTTTTCGCAAAAAAATCTGAAGATACCGTTGTTCAAAATGATGATGTTTTAGAAAGTACATCTAAAAATAATTTAGATAAAAATGAAATAATACCTATATTAGAAGAAAATAATATTAAAAATAAAGCTTCTGAAGAAGTTATTAATGAAGATTCTTATAATGATGTTATTAGTAATGATTTGTACAATATTGCAAACAATGATGTTACTACCACAAATGATAAAACTCAAAATAAAGATGATAAAAATTTGGCTGAAGTGGCACTCTTTGGAGAAGATAATAAACAAACATTAAATACAGGTAATAATGTTGAAAATTTAAAATCAGATAATGATGTTGTAGAAGAAAATGATATAAAATCAAATAAAAGTGTTATTGAAAGAAATATTGAACAGCAGAACAATGATAGTGATATTAAGGTAGAAAAATCAGTTGAAAATAATGCTGAAAACCCAAAGAAACAAGATATTCAAAATAAAGAAGTAGTTGAAAATAAAAATGACGATTGGTTAAAAGAAAATAATATAACCGATAAGAATAATGAAGTTTTGCAGGGGCAAAGTGATGATTTGCCAGAAGGAGATAAAAAAGCACCAAAATCTGAGATTAGTAGACAAATAGAACAACAAAAAGATAATATTCAAGACATAAATGTAAATCCTTCTGAAAATGTCGGAGAAGATATTGTTAAAAATGAAATAAAAACTGACGATAATAATTTGAAAGATTATGATAAAAATGAAGAAAATAATGTCGAAAATCTAAAATCAGATGAAAGTGTTGTTGAAAGAAATATTGAAAAGCAGCAAAATGATGGAGCTATTGAGTTACAAAAATCAATTGAAGATAATGCTAAAAACCCAAAGAAACAAGATATTCAAAATAAAGAACTAGTAGAAAATAAAAACGACGATTGGTTAAATGAAGATAGTATACTTGATAAGAGTAATGAAATTTTGCGTGGACAAATTAATCAAAATGAATCATTAGTGCAAGATTCACAAGAAGAAAATAAAATAGCACCAAAATCCGAGA
>JAQTXT010000014.1:14688-17321 GCA_028688645.1 Rickettsiales bacterium | reverse complement strand
CGAAACCAAAAATTTCATAATAAGAGTTGGCAAAGGCATCATAACCCCTGGGCATGTAATGATAATACCAAAGCACCACTACAAAGCCTTAGCGGAAATTGACAACAACCTAGTCCAAGAATACCTAGACCTAAAAAACCTAGCAATAGAAAAAATAACCCAAGCCTTTCACAAACCATTTTTAATAGAATACGGCGTATTCGGACAAACCGTATTCCATGCTCACATTCACATAATCCCAAAAGCCTCTAACCAATACCAAGAAGTAGACCTATTCAAAGACATGATACTCCCAACCAAAACACCAACCATCGAAATCACAAATTTCAGCGAATTACAAGAATACTACAAACAACACAAAGAATACATCTACTTTGAAGATCACAAAAAACACATTCTACCAATCACAGACACAATGCGACAAGACATCAGACCAGTAGGATACAGACACTATTTTGCCAAAATAGGACTCAAAAGTATTACAAGCTGGAAAGCCATGACCGAAGAAGACATAAAACAAGACGAACTCAAAATCAAAGAAACAAAAGAAAAATTGAAATTTTAACTTCACGAGAAGATGGTTTAATTTCTGCAGGAATGGAGTTGCAGTTTTGCAAGAATGGAGTTGTACTTTTGCAGGAAGGGAGTTGTACTCCCTTCCTCACCGTTCCAGATAACTTGTCTTAACCACTATTATTTACGGCTTATAAATATAACCTTATTCTGAACGATGAGGAAGAGGGTTCAACCCTCTTCCCGCGCAAGCCATAACAACCTTTCCCACACCATCAATCTTTGCAGAAATGGAGTTGTAGTTTTGCAGGAAGGGAGTTGTACTCCCTTCCTCACCGTTCAAAATAACTTATCTTGACAACAAATCTTAAAAATTATAAAAACATATAAAAATATTAAAATATACAAAATTATGCCAATAAGCCAAATCCATCAAGAGAACAAACACTGTCAGTATTTTCTAACAATAACAGTCAATAAATGGTATGATATTTTTGATGGATTTGATAGATGGACAATATTAGCTGATAGCATTAAATATTTTCAAAAAAACAGAGGATTAAAAATATATTGTTATGTTTTTATGCTAAATCATATTCACTTGATAGTTCAATCAGAAGATATGATAGGTTTTATTAGAGATTTCAAAAGACATACCACAAAAGAATTAAAAGAGAACATAGCTAAACATGAACCAAATATACTTGAATTGTTTTTGAATAAGGAAACTTGTGAATATCATTTTTGGCAAGAAACAAATAGTCCAAAGATAATTGAAAATGAGAAGTTTGGTTTGGAGAAATTGAAGTATATTCTTAATAATCCCGTAAGAAAAGATTATGTTGAAAAACCAGAATATTGGAAATGGAGTTCAGCAAATCCAAATAGCGAAATTAAATGTGACGAGTTATTCTGAACGATAGGGAAGAGGGTTCAACCCTCTTCCCGCGCAAGAAACCTTTTCCGCATAACAACCTTTCTCACACCATCAATCTTTGCAGGAAGGGAGTTGTAGTTTTGCAGGAAGGGAGTTGTACTCCCTTCCTCACCGTTCCAGATAAATTGCCTTAACCACCGCCCATATCACTCCACCTTAAGGAGGAGTCAAACCATTGAAAATGGTTAGGTGGGGGGCTAATAAATTGCCTTAACCACTATTATTTACAGTTTATACAACATAACCTTATTCTGAACGATAGGGAAGAGGGTTCAACCCTCTTCCCGCATTGGAATATCTTCCCGCACAAGAACTTACCGCACTAGAACCTTTTCCCTCACAAACTCACAACCATCTTCCCACACAATATAAGAGCTACAAATATATTATAAAAAATAAACATATAAACACAAATTCTTATCCAATTCCAAACACAAATTTCTTGACAATTACACAAAAAGCGATACAATCGTATACGATAAGTAAATTATATTTATAAAATATGAAACCTCAGAAGCAACAAAATCAACAAGAAGTTATTTTCGCTACTGAGGCTTTTGTGAATATAAATTATAAAAATATTAATAATAAATAAGGAAAAATATGGCTAAATTACAAATTTCGATTGCACAAAATCGCCAAACACTTGTATTTACTGTTGGTAGAAATTTTCACGATCCTGATCAAATTAATATTGCTGGTGGTGCTCCTGTAAGAGCAAGTAATATTGTGGTTATCGCCAATGATGCGGTTAATCATTTAGGCGCAATTTTTGACGCGTTAGTTAACAATGTTGATTTCGGTGGTGGAGCAGCACTTGTAAATGGTGCTGATATCGGCGGCGGTGTTCAAAGAACGAGAGGGATTTTAAGAGACGGTGGTGCAAATGGCTACGGTCTGAATCTTGGTGTTGATATTACTGCTTTTTTAAGTCAAGAGACTCTAAATTGGATGGCTGATTTAATTGCACGCTCGCAAAATCAACTTGCAGCAGTTCAAATTGCACAAAATTTTGGATCTTTGTTCAATCGAGCAAGAATCAGAGATAACTTTACCGCTTTAACACATGGTGCTGATGCTGCTAAATTAGTTGCATTGGCTGCTCATGCTGCTGAGATTCAAGCTGCTTTAGCTGCAAACCCTGCTGAAGTTGCAGAAGTAATTAGACAATTAAATTTACCTA
>JAQTXT010000014.1:0-14588 GCA_028688645.1 Rickettsiales bacterium | reverse complement strand
GTTGCAGGTCCTGCTCCATTGGATACAGCTGCTAATGCCGCTGGTGTTGTTGGTACTTTATTAGCTCAAGCAAATATTCGAGATAACTTTACCGCTTTAACAGATGGTGCTGATGCTGCTAAATTAGCTGTTTTACATACTAATAGAGCTGCAATTAATGCTGCTTTAGGTGCTAACAATATTGGTGGTGGTATTTCTACTCCTAATGATCAAAAAGCAAGAGCTCAAGCTGTTAACCTATTATTAGCAAGTAATGTTCTTCCTGCAAATGCAATTGTTTTAATTAATGGTTTGAATGATGCTCAAGCTCAATTAATTACTGCCCATGTTGCCGTTGCAATTCAAGCATCTATTGGTGCTGGTGCAACAGCTGCTAATATTAATGCTGCAGTTATAGCTGCGCAAGGTGCTGGTATTACTGATGCAAACTTTGCCGCTTTAATTAATGGTTTAAATGCCGCTCAAGCTCAATTAATTACTGCTCCAGTTGCTGCTGCAATTCAAGCATCTATTGGTGCTGGTGCAACAGCTGCTAATATTCATGCTGCAGTTATAGCTGCGCAAAATGCTGGTATTACTGATGCAAACTTTGCTGCTTTAATTACTGGTTTAGATAATGCAAAAGTTCAATTAATTACTGTTCCAGTTGCTGCTGCAATTAAAAAAGCTTTAAGCAAAACTGTAAAAGTTGAACAAATTAAAACAATCTTAATTGATGCTACAAAAAAAAATAAAACATCAGAAATAGAAAAACTAGTACCACTAGTTATACCACTAGCGCCAGTGGGATCATCATCACATTTAGTTAGTCATCCATCATCAGCGCCAGTGGGATCATCATCACATTTAGTTAGTCATCCATCATCAGCGCCAGTGTCTTATACAGGTGCACAATTAATTGAAGATGAACTAAGAAACAAAGTGGATATAAAAGGATTAAGAGAAATTGCAAAAAAACTGACTATAGAGGGAGATTCTATTAAAGGTGTAAGACAAGCTTTGCAAGATATTATGAAATCTACTGCTTTTACTACTCCAGAAGAGAAAACTGCAGCACAAGCTAGAATAATTGAGATTGTAGTTGCTAGAGAAATATTTAACGGTGATGAGATAAACAAAGCAAATGCTATTATTGAAAAAGGTTCTGCTAAAGCTGAATTAGCGGTTCCTGATCAACGAAAGTTTAAAAGAGAGTGGGTAGAAAAAGCTCCAGAAGAAGTTAGATTACCTAATCGTACTCCTGTGTCACAATTTACATTTAAAGGTGCAGAATTAGTAGGCGGTGATATTGTAACAACATTTGGTTTTAGTTATAAAGGTGAAGACCACACTTTTACAATTAAGAATTTTACTCCAGAAGATTTATTATTAATAAGAGAGCACGGATTAACTAAATGGTCAACTATAGGTAAAGGAAAAGATAGATGTGGCCCTGGTATTGAAATTGCAAAACTATATGACGCAGGTAATAGAGAACCTAAGATTGACCTTAGTGGAGAAATCCCTACTGTGGTCGTTTGAACTTGAATAGTTAACTCTTAGACGATTCTAATGTTGAATAACCCATCAACTTAATTGGTGGGTTATTTTTATAATTTATAAATATTTTTAAGAATGTTTAAAAATTAAACACTGCAAAATTTAATTTTAAAAATAAAAAAACTTGCAATAAATAATTATATTGGTTTATTATATAAGATAACAAATATTAATAATTTATAATAAAATG
The DNA here is from genome assembly GCA_028688645.1 of Rickettsiales bacterium. Taxonomy (GTDB): domain Bacteria; phylum Pseudomonadota; class Alphaproteobacteria; order Rickettsiales; family UBA1997; genus CALXSC01. The sequence continues at coordinate 12,859 of JAQTXT010000014.1, read as the reverse complement.
GCAGCAGTAACAATTGAAGATTGTTTAAAAATAATTCCTAATAGGTTTGAACTTGCTTTGATAGCAAGTCATAGGACTGAGCAGTTGATGAATGGTGCACCAATGCTTTATACTTCAAAAAAAGTTGAAAAGAATACGGTTGTGGCTTTGAGAGAAATAGCTGCAGGATTGCTTAATATTGACAAAATTAGGGAAGAACTTAAGGATGAGATTAGAAACCCAGCGTTGTTTAAAAGTACTAGTGATTTGATTGGCGATGGAACTGGTAAGGAAAGTGATGTTGAATCTTTGTCTGATGGAGATTTAGAAGAAGAAGGCGATGATGATGTTATAGATGATACTGAAAATGATGATGATTTTTCTAGTGATTTAGAAGTTGAAGAAATTGAAGATGATTTAGAGAAATAAATAATTTTTCTTCAAAATTCTTATTTTTACTATAAAATACTTCATTTCTTAAAAAGATTTATTTCTTAGGGGCGTTATTGAGAGGTTCTAATATGGTAATGGATGGAAGTGAGTTTTTAGAAATAGTAGAGAGAAATATAAAAATTCAAGATGAACAGTTGCTTTTAAAAGCGTATGATTTTTCAAAAAAGGCTCATAAAGGACAACTTAGGGATTCTGGTGATGAATATTTTATTCATCCTGTGGGAGTGGCAATTTTAATTTCTGAACTTAAACTTGATGAAGCAAGTGTGATTGCTGGACTGTTGCATGATACTGTTGAAGATACAAAAATAACATTAAAAAGAATAGAAAAAGAATTTAGTCAAGAAGTTGCGTATCTTGTTGATGGATTGACGAAAATTAATAATGCAAAATTTCAATCTAGAACTGAAAAAAATGCGGAAAATTTTAGAAAATTGATATTGTCAACTTCTAAGGATTTGAGAATTTTGATTATTAAGCTTGTTGATAGGCTTAATAATATGAGTACTTTATCTGGAATATTTGATAAAGAGAGAAGAAATAGGATAGCTAGCGATACTTTGATGATATATGTCCCTCTTGCTGAGAGAATAGGTATGTATAAGCTTAAGTTGGAATTGGAAGATTTGTGTTTTGAAGAACTTTTTGCTGAGGAAAGAAAAGAAATTTTACAAAAAATAAAGGATTTTAAAAAAAATCAAAAAATTCTTTTGGATGATATTATAAAAAAATTGACTGCTCAGCTTAATATTGATGGAAAAATTAACTGTAGGATAACTGGTAGGGAAAAAAGACCTTATTCTATTTGGAAAAAGATGCAAAAGAAATCTGTTTCGTTCGAAAAGCTGTTTGATATTTTTGCGTTTAGGGTGATTGTTGATAATATTGAAGATTGTTATAAAGCTTTGGGTTTTATAAATTCAAATTATGTTATGGTTCCCGATACATTTAAAGATTATATTAGTAGACCAAAGGCAAATGGCTATCAATCCTTGCATATTGTTATAGTCGGTCCTAAATATGTTAAAATGGAAATTCAGATAAGAACTGATGAAATGAATAGAGTAGCCGAATATGGAGCAGCATCGCATTGGATGTATAAGCAAAATATTACAAGTAAAAAAAATCTGGAACAATATAATTTTATTAAAAATTTAGTTCAAAGTATAGAAAATAATGAATATGATGCAGAAAAATTTGAAGATTTAAAATATGAAATTCATGAAGATGAAGTATTCTGTTATACGCCAAAAGGTGATGTGATTAATTTACCAACTGGTTCAACAGGTATTGATTTTGCATATGCTATTCATAGAGATATTGGAAATATGTGCTCTGGTATAAAAATTAATGGAGCTTTGACACAATTTAAAACTAAATTACAAAATGCTGATGAGGTTGAAGTTTTAACATCAAAAAAAATTCAAGTTAATGAAGATTGGTTGAATTTTGTAAAAACTTCAAAGGCTAGAAGTGAAATTAAAAGTTATATAAGAAGCTTAAAACTAGCTGAGCTTGAAAGAATAGGTAGAGAAGATATAAATTTATTGGCTCAGGAATTTGGAATTACTGTTTGCGATACTCTAATACAAAAAAATATGAAAAAGTTCAATCAGGGAAAAACAGTTGGTGAAATATATTGTTTGATTGCTGAGGGAAAAATAAAAAAGAAAGACTTTTTAAAAATTCTGTTTCCTAATCTTGAAAAATACAAGTTTGATGAAAAAAGATTTAATGAAAAAATCCCTTTGAAAATTAAAATGGGGGAAAAAGCTTCAAAATCTGGAATTAGAGGCTTTGATAAAAATATTGCTTATAAATATGCAAAATGTTGCTATCCAATACCTCCAGATGATATTGTTGGTGTAATTAATAGCGGAACTGGAATAACCGTTCACAAGAAACATTGCAAATTATTAAAAACTATTAAAAATGATAGAATTATAGAATTGGAATGGGATAAAGAAATTCAAGCTAATTATGTGGCAAAATTATCTATTTCTATTGAAAGTAAATCTGGTTTGTTAGCTAAAGTTGTGAATTTATGTGCGGAGAAAAAAATTAATATTTTAAGTGTAAATACTTCTAATGATTCAGAATTTTATCAAGAGATAGAATTAAAAATCGAAATAAAAAATGAAGAAGAATTGGAAAATTTTAAAGCATCTCTAAGAAGTATTAAAGGAATCATGGATATTAAATAATCCTTGAAAAATAAATATCTAATTGTAAGCTGAATAAAGAAAATTTATACTCGCAAGAATGGCAATAAAAATTTCATCATCAATTTTATCAGCTGATTTCTCAAGACTTGGAGAGGAAATTGCAAATGTTAGTAATGCAGGAGCTGATTATATCCATATTGATATTATGGATGGTCATTTTGTTCCAAATTTAACTTTCGGTCCAAAAATTCTAAAAGATATAAGAAAGTGTAGCAATAAGACTTTTGATGTCCATTTAATGATTGAAAATCCAGATTGTTTTATTGAGGATTTTGTAAAAGCTGGAGCAGACATTATTTCTGTACAGTATGAAGCGGTTGTTCATCTTAATAAAAGTATACAACAAATTAAATCGTTTAGTAAAAAAGCTGGGGTTGTTTTAAATCCATCAACAAGTGAAAATGTTTTAGAATATATCATTGACGACTTGGATTTAATTACAATTATGACTGTTAATCCAGGTTTTGGTGGTCAAAAATTTATATCAAATCAATTGAAAAAAATAGAAAAAATAAGAAAAATGATTGAAAAAACTGGCAAAAATATTGAGTTAGAAGTTGACGGTGGTATAAATGATATAAATGCTAAAAGTGTTATAAGTGCCGGGGCAAATGTTTTGGTAGCAGGATCTTATATTTTCGGTAGTTCTGATTATAAAAAAGCAATAAATTCATTAAGGTAATATTTATGAAAAAGTTTTTAACATTAATTTTAATTTTGTTTACAATTACTTCTTGTGGAACTATGCAAGAAAGGGAAATGCGAACAAATTTGGCAACTAATATAAAAGCTAAAAATTATGAAGAAGCAACAAAAATTGTGAAAGATAAAAATTTTTATAAAAATGAAAATTCTGCTTTGTTGAGAAATCTTGAAATTGGAACAGTTCATTATCTAAAAGGTGAATATTACCAAGCATTGAAATCTTTTGAAAACGCTAAAAACATTAGTGATGATTTGTATACTATCAGTATAAGCAAAAAAACTGCTAGTATATGGGATGAAAACATGGACAATTATTATGGTGAAAAATATGAAAGATCTATGATTAGATTTTATTTATCATTGATTAATTATGATTTATATCAACAAGGTTTTTATGAAGAATATTTAGATGAAAATAATTTAAAAGTTGAAAAAAAAGAATTATCTGATAGTGAAAGAAAATTCCATTTAAGTTATGCCAGAAGTGCTATTATTGAATGGGATTCTTTATTAAAATCATATCAGGGTGAAACTGGTGGTGAACCAATATATAAAAATGATATTTTAGCAAAAGTTTGGGGTGGTTTTGTACATAGTGAATTTAATAATTCAGCAGATAGGCAAATTGCTTTGCAATTATATGAAGATGGAAATAATGTATTATTGAAAAATTATAATATGTATCCAACTTTCAATAATAAAGCTAAAGAATTTGATGATGATTTCAAAAAATTGCCAAATTTATCATTTCAAGAATTACAAAGAAATTATATAAGTGAAACACAATATTCTAAAGATTTACAAGAATTTTTGAATAGAAATAAAAAAAATCTGAATTCTTCAAGAAGAGATAATTTAGTTATTTTATTGAAAGACAATTTAGTAGCTGCAAAAACAGTAAAAACAATAAAAATACCAATTCCAATAGCAGCTTTTGGTTCTATTGATTCTAATTTTGAAGCAATGGTAAGAATTATAATGCTAACAGAAGCTGGTATTCCACAAGCCGAAATAGAATTGCCAGAAATTAAAATTACTGATGATATCAAAAAATATACAGCTCAAATATTTGATTTAAATGGGAATAAAGTTGCTGAAACAGATTTAACAATGGTCGAACCAATGTCGGATATAGCAAAGAAGACATTGGACGACAAAGTAGCTATGGTGAGAACTAAAATTATAACAAGACTTACAGCAAAATATGTAGCAGGAGCAATAGCCGCTTATGCAATTTATAGTCAAGGGGGAGCAGGCTATCAAATGCTCGGTTTAGGTATGTTTGCTGGTTCAGTAAAGGCAGCGAATGAAAGCTCAAGAGCTGATACAAGATATTGGACTAGCTTATTCTCAGATATTCAATTCGGTGGAGCTATTTTAACTAATGGAAAATATAAACTTACAATTTTAGCAAATGATGTCAATGTTCTTGAGAAAGAAATAGAAGTTAAAAAAGGACAAACAACATTTGTAGATTTAAATTTTTAATATATGGAAAATAAACAAAAAACTTTAACAGTCGCAATAGCGGGAGCACCAAATGCGGGTAAATCAACATTAACAAACTATTTTGTTGGTGAGAAAGTGTCAATTATATCACCAAAAGTTCAAACTACTAGGGATTTAATTAGAGGTATATTTATTGAAGGAGATACACAAATAGTTTTTGTTGATACACCTGGCGTTTTTATACCAAAAAAAGCAAGATTGCTTGAAAGGAAGATTGTGAAAACTGCTTGGAGCGGAATTAGAGATGCAGAATTAGTATGTTTACTAATTGATGCCACGGAAGGATTTAAAGATAAAGTAAAAACTATTCTTAATGAATTTAAGAAAAAGGAAATTAATAATATTTTAGTTTTAAATAAAGTTGATGCAGTAAAAAAGCCAAACTTACTTGAATTAACAACAAGAATTACCGATTATTATCCAGATTTTAAAGAAATTTTTATGATTTCCGCAAAAACAGGAGAAGGTGTTGATAAATTAAAAGAATATTTGCTTAAACAAGCTAAAGAAGGGGAATGGGCTTTTAAAGAAGATGAAATTACTGATGCTCCAATAAAATTTTTAGCATCTGAAATAACAAGAGAAAAACTATTCTTAAAACTTGAGGAAGAATTACCATATGCTGTTGATGTAGAAACTGAAAAATGGGAAGAATTTGATAATGGTGATATAAAAATTCAACAAGTAATTTATGTAACAAAAGAAAATCAAAAATCCATTATATTAGGCAAAAAAGGTCAATTAATTAAAGAAATCGGAATGGAATCTAGACAAGAATTAGGCAAATTTTTAAATAGAAAAGTTCATTTATTTTTATTTGTAAAATTAAAAGAAAATTGGGTTACAGACAAATTTAGAGAGTAAAATAATAATATGAAAAAATTAGTAAGAGATAAAATTCCAGAAATATTTCATAATACAAATATTAAAATTTTAACCAATGATAATGATTTTTATAATTCACTAAAAGATAAGCTATTCGAAGAAATAAAAGAATTTTATGAGGCTTCAAATGAAGATGAATTAGTATCTGAAATGGGTGATGTATTCGAAGTTTTGCATGCTATTTGTGATTTCAAAAAAATTAGTTTAGAAGAAATTGAGAAAAAAAGAATAAAAAAGCTCGAAGAGCGAGGCGGTTTCAAAAAAAGAATTATGCTTACTTTTATTAAGGATTGAAATGGAAGGAAATTACAACAATCTATTTAATTACAAAATAACCTATTCAAAAAATAGGAAACGAACCATTGGTTTTAGAATATCAGATAATACTTTAACGATAATGTCCCCCTTGAGAGTTTCACAAAAATTCCTATTGAGTTTATTAGAAAAAAGGAAAGATTGGACTCTTAAAAGATTAGAGAAAAAAAAATCTAAAAGACAAATAATTCAAGATAATCAGATACTTTATTTAGGCAAAAATATTGAATTAACAATAAATGATAGCGAATTACTAAAAGATGGTGGATTTTGTGAAATTAATGAAAATAATCTTACAGTAAATATATCAAAAAATTGGACGACAGACTTACTACAAGAAGTTATTCAAAACTGGTATAAAGAAGAATGTCTAAAGAAAATCACAAACAGGGTTCAATATTTTGCAAACCAATATAATTTTAACTACGGAACAATTTCAATAAAAGAACAAAAAACCGTTTGGGGAACTTGTAATTTTAAAAACAATCTTTCATTTAATTGGAAAATAATATTTTTTGAAGAGCCAGTAATAGATTACTTAATAGTTCATGAGCTAGCTCATACAATTCATAAAAATCATTCAACGGAATATTGGAAAACTGTTGAAAATATTTTGCAAAACTATAAAGAATTAAACAAGAAGTTAAAAATTCAATAATTTATGAATATATATTTAGAGAATTTTTTAAATAATTTAAAAGCGGAAAAAAGTTCCGCGAAAAATACTATAATCTCTTATAAAAATGATTTAGAAGATTTATTTTCTTTTTTAGATAATATGGAAATAACAAAGATAACATTAAAAGACTTAAAAAAATATATTGAAAATTTATATAGAAACGGTGTAGCAACATCAACTATGGCTCGTCATATTTCAGCAGTCAAACAGTTTTTTAACTTCTTACAATTAGAGGAAATTATAACTGAAAATCCAGCTACATTATTAGATCACCCAAAAGTTGAAAATGATATACCTCAAATCCTCAGCGAAGATGAAATAAAAATAATGCTCAACGAAGCGAAAAAAGATACTAGCAATTATGGTATTCAATTTTATACAATGCTTGAATTACTTTATGCAAGCGGACTTAGAGTGTCAGAATTAGTTGAACTAAAAATATCAGACATTCAAAAAAAATATAGAAAAGATGGACTTTATACTATAGATGACTTTCTTATAATTAAAGGTAAAGGCAACAAAGAAAGATTAGTTCCTATAAACAAAACAGCCAAAGATGCTATCATAAAATATCTAAACTTAAGAGAAGATTTATTACAAGGCAAAAAATCAGAATGGCTTTGGACTACAATGGCAAGTTTTTCTAAAAATAAAAAAGATACTAAAGTTAAATTTAAAAAAGATAACCATATTGCTAGACAAATTTTTGCATTAAATTTAAAACAATTAGTAATTGAAAACAATATTGACCCAACGAAAGTTCATCCGCATATCATAAGACATTCTTTTGCTACACATATTTTACACAGAGGAGCTGATTTAAGAGTCCTACAAGAGTTATTGGGACACTCTGATATTTCCACAACACAAATTTATACACATATTGCTGATGAAAAATTAAAGAATATAGTTAATACAATGCACCCACTAGCAAAAGACAAAAAATAATTAGCAAACAAATTAGATAAGATAAAATACAAAAAATTAGCTATTGAGTTTAGAAACTTGTTCCAAAACTAAATGCAAAATTTTGAGAATCATCATAAGCTTCTTTCTTTAGAACTTTTGAGAAATCAAAGCTTAACGGTCCTATTGGAGATCTCCATGAGAGTGAAAAACCAGCAGCCGATCTTATTGAACCGCTATCTACAATCTTGCTTTTATCCAATGTGGAACTTGAATCAACACCCGTTAAACTTCCTGCATTTGCAAAGAAACTACCATATATACCATATTCTTTTGGTAAACCTAAAGGAAATTTTAGTTCAGCATCACCAACATAATACCTCTTTCCACCAACCGCACTCCCATCTACAGCACTACCTGTACTAGTTAAGATTGTTCTTGGTCCGATACCACCATATGTAAATCCTTTAAGACTATTTCCACCTAAATAGAAAGCATCTGTTGGAGCTATACTTTCTCCTGTACCATCAATAACACCACCTTTAGCACCCAATCTTAAAGTTATAATTGAAGGCCAAACAGGAATATAAACATTTGCATTTGCTGTATTTTTTAAATAATTTTTATCTCCGCCAACTCCTGCATATTCAAGTGTCCAATTCAAAGAAAATCCCTTAGTTGGATCAAATTTACTATCTTTCCTATCATAATATAAACTTTGTCCAATAGAAGAAGTTGTTTTATTTCCAGTAGTTATAACACCAGTATAATCTTCACTAACATCACTTATTTTTTCATTATACAATGAATAGAATAGTTTTTGATCTAAATATTCTGTAATTGAATAAATAGCATTTACACCACCACCAATTGTTGTTTCTTTATAATCAACACTATCCTGATCTTCATCTTTCTTGTAAAATAAATTAAAACCTGCATACAAATCTCTTCCCATAAAATATGGTTTACCATAAGAAAGACTTACATCCTTAGTATATTTTGCATACATTATATTTAAACTTAAACTCTGCCCTAAACCTAATAAATTACTCTCTTTTATACCAATTGTCGCATTTGCACCGTCTGTAGTAGAATAACCAACACCAAATTGTAATTCACCAGTTTTCTTTTCTTGAACTTCAATTAAAATATTTAACTTATTCGGTTGATCCCCTCTTTCTTTTATGACATTAACTTTCTCAAAATATCCTAAGTTATTTACTCTCTGAACAGATCTATTAAACTTTGACAAACTGAAAGGATCGCCCTCTTCTAGTCTCAATTCCCTTCTAATTATATTATCATAAGTTCTTGTATTACCAATTATTTTAATCTCACCAACATAAATTCTAGGACTTTCATCTATTACAAAATTAACATCTATTGTCTTATCGTTATCATTTTTGGTAACCATTGGCTTAACATCAACAAATACAAAACCTTCTTTCGCAAGCTCCGTCGTTATATTGTCAACGGAAGCATTTAGTAAATCTGCATTAAAAATTTTATTTTCTTTAATTTTTACAACTTTTTCAAGCCTATCATTTTTAACATCTTTTATATTATTAGTAACCTTTATATCTCCAAATTTATATTTTTCACCTTCATCTATCAAAAATGTGATATCAAACCATCTGTTTTCCCTATCTATTTCACCAACAGCTGATAAAACCTCAAAACTAGCATAACCTTTTGAAAAATAAAATCTTCTTAATAATTCTTTATCAAATTCAACTCTAGCTGGATCGTAAATCTCGCCAGCTCCGAATCTAAGAATTTTCGACTCTTTACTGTTTAATTCGGATTTTAAATCCTCTTCATTAAATGCTTTAGCGCCAATGATATATATTTTTCTGACTTTTGCTGGCTTTCCCTCATTTATTTTAAAAATAAGTTTAACTCTATTTCCTTCTTCCTCAATAATTTGAGGATTAACAGTTGCTAAAAACCTGCCTCCCCTTCTATATATATCAAGAATTCGTTTTACATCAATACTAAGTTTATTTTTGTTAAAAACAGATCTTTTAGTTAAGGTAATCTCGGAAAGTAAAATATCATCATCAATTTTTTTATTTCCATCAAAAGCAATTTCACTAATAAAAGGATTTTCATCAACTTTTATAACTAATTTTCCATTTTGAAAATCAGTTTTAACCTCTTTAAATAAGCCAGTTTCATATAAAACTTTAACATAATTATTTATATTTTCCTCATTATAGATAGATTTATCATCTATCTTTAAATAATTATTTATTATGGCTTTGTCTATTCTTTCATTTCCGACTACTTCAACTGATTTTATATAATTAACTGCACCAAAAGCACTATTTAGGCAAAAAGAAAACAAAAAAAAGAATATTAGTCTAAATTTTCCTAACATGTTAAATTCAATTACAAAATAATGGTGATCCCTACGAGATTCGAACTCGTATTTCCACCGTGAGAGGGTAGCATCCTAACCATTAGATGAAGGGACCTTTTCCAAAGAATATACAAGCAAAAAATAATAAAATCAACAGATTATTTCATAGTTGAAGCTAAATAATACTTCCACTCGAATTAAATAAAAAATAAAGTAAAATAAAAACTGCAAATGACATCAACAATTAATGAAGTTCAAAAGACTATTTATAATTGACTGAGTGAACAAACTGGAACAAATTTCTCAAATATTAAAGGTATTTTTACTTATATTGAAAAAAACTCAGATTTTCCATATATTTTTATCTCAATAAATAACATAGAAGATTTATCAACCTTTTCAAAAAAAATATATAATTATTCAATGGAAATATATATTTTTGACAAAAACACAAGTAATCTTTACGTACTAAATCTAATAGAAGATATTAAATTAATATTTTCCGATATTTCTAATTTTGAAACTAATAACTATAATATTTTAGACATTAAATTTAAAGAAATTAATACAACACTAGAAAACGATAATACTATTTGGAAAAGTAAAATAATATTTGATTTTATTACAAGTGTAAATTAAACAAATTACACTTAATAATATAACAATTATTGATTGTAAATTAATTAAATAAATATACAATAGTGGTAGTTATAGTTATTAATTTTATTTTCTCAAATGAATGAAGAAGAAAAAATAAATAAATTAATTGGAGAAAAAATAGTTATCTTCAGAAAAACAAGGCAACTGAGTAGAATAAAATTATCTAAAATACTCAATATATCCCAACAGCAATTAAATAAATATGAAAAAGGAACCAATAGAATTTCAGCCGCGAAATTAGCTATAATTTCTGAAAAATTTCAATGTGATGTTGGTTATTTTTATAATGGAATACTGGATATAAACATAAAAGCTTCAAACAAAACAAAAGAAAATTTAAATACTTTAATTTCATATTTTTTGAATATTAAAAAAAATGAAAGAAAATGTTTAATTATTTCTTTAACAAAAGAAATGACAGAAAAATAAAAACTATTCAATTATTTTAATTTTTATGCTTCCATCAGGAAATTCTAAAATATAATTTTCGCCAATCTTAATATCCACTTTAAGTTTAATAATATTGTCAAATGAATCTTTCAGAATTGGATATTTATTTAAATGATTTTTTAATCTTAAATCAGCAATATCAAGCCTGTTTGAAAGTCTAATAAACTTGAGTAAAATAACTTTATTAATATTTACATTATGTAAAATTAATATCCTTTTCTTATATTTTTCGACAGTTATTCTAAAAATATTTCTAAGTCTTATATTTGCAGTATTCAGCGAAAGATTATGCCTTACAAATATATTAATTTCTTTATTTATGATTACTTGAAAAACTTTATTCAAATCATCTAATTTTTTTGCATTATTATTAAGCAATGCAATAACTAGCCTCTTAATTAAATTTTGCAAATTTAAAAATGCTTGTTCCTTACTTATAGTCAAATATTCAGCAACAGAAGTTGGAGTAGGTAATCTTAAATCACTAGCGTAATCAACCAAAGTCCAATCAACTTCATGTCCAATAGCAGAAATAGTTGGAATATTCGAATTTGTAATACATCTAATCAATTCTTCATCATTAAAAGCCATCAAATCTTCAATAGAACCACCACCTCTAGTAATCACAAGAACATCAGGTTTATTCTTAATTTTATTAAAATACCTAACAGCTCTTACAATCTCGCTAGGAGCATCTTTTCCTTGCATTAAAACAGAATATAACATTAATGAAATAGGAGTTCTGTTTTTAAGTCTGCTCAATATATCCTGCAAAGCCGCCCCACTTTCCGCCGTAATCAAACCAACACTTTTAGGGAATTTGGGAATTTGCTTTTTTCTTTCAACATCAAATAATCCCTCTTTGGCAAGCTTATTTTTTCTCTCTTGAATTATTTTTAATAAAGTCCCTTCACCACTTATTTGAATAGTCTCAACTATAACTTGATAGTTAGATCTTTCTTTATAAATAGTTAATCTTCCAGAAACTATAACTTCTAAACCATCGTTTAAATTAAAATTGCAATAATCAGCAAACTGTTTAAACATTACACCATTAATCATTGAATCATCATCTTTTAATGAAAAATAATAATGTCCACTAGGATGTTTTTTATAATTACTAATTTCACCCTTAATTTTTACATAAAAAAATTCTCTCTCCAAAGTCGTTTTGATACCACGAACTATTTCTGATACAGAATATTCTTTTATTAAATCAATCATATAATAAGATTACATACAAATACATTATTTATATCATTATTAATATAAATTTTCTTTTTTCAACTTTTATCTAAAAAATGGGAAACTAAAATGGTGGAGACTAAGAGGCTCGAACTCTCGACCTACTGGGTGCAAACCAGTCGCTCTAGCCAACTGAGCTAAGTCCCCACTAATGTATACATTATAAATGGCTTGATTTTAAATGTCAACAATTTATTCACAATGATTTCTTTCATGAGAAATATTTTTTAAGTGATAAGAGTATCAAAATTAAACCCGTATTCTCCCAAACACATTAAATTTATAAGCTTTGGTTAATAAATACAACTAGAAATAACAAAAACTTGTAATATAAAAAATGTACAATAACATAGTAAATGAATTAAATAAATAATTTGCTTTTATTATAATTATTTGTTGATTCTTTTACAATAACTTTCGGAGATTTAAATATGCGTTTACTAGATATCATAATCGTTTGTCTTATATTGTCTTGGTTGGTTGGCA
>JAQTXT010000135.1 GCA_028688645.1 Rickettsiales bacterium | reverse complement strand
AAAATATAAAAAAAAAATCTTTGAGAATAAGTAAGAATGAAGAAATCAGAATATTTTTTGGCGATTGAATTAAAGAAAAGCTTAAAGTGATATTTTTCCAGTTCTTCTTGGATCGAGTTTGTTCATAATTATCTTTATCTCTTCATCTGGCAAGTCTTCTTTCAATTATAAGGCCAAATTTTTTAAATCCTCAGCTGTTAAGTAACCCTTTGATTATGAGTCGACCTCATCAAAAACTCTAGTAATGTCTTCAGTTTTATCTTTTTCATACGGCTTTTCATGAATCATCTTTACAAACTCTCTAAAGTCAATATTACCACTTTCATCAGTATCATACAAAGCCATTGTCTGATAAATGTAATTTCTTTTCGGATGGTAACCATTATATTTTGACATCGCCTACAAAAGATCTCTTGGTGCTAGAACACCATCTTGATCAGTATCAAATGTATCAAAGATTTGTTTCCAAATCAAAATATCTCTCTCACTCGCATACTGAGTAGCATATTATCGAGGGTCGAATTCCTATTTTGAAATCTTTATTCTTGAGTTCATTTTTATGTTTTTATATCAAATTTGTTTATAAACTGTTAGGAAGTTTAAAATTACAATCAAATAAAAATATGGAAAACTAAATGTTAAATAAATATCATGAAGTTCATGTTAATTCATTTCATTCTTTTTCTTTTTTACATTTTTTAGTGATGCTTTTTAGTCTTTCTAATTTTCTTTACTTTTTCAACTGACATTTTATTGCTTTGTTATTCAAGGCCCATCTCTTAAAGAAGATCATTGGCTTCTTATAGGGCTTTGATTTACTCTTTTTTGGCTTATTTTTCTAACTTCTTTTGTTCGAGTTGACGTTCTAATTCTTTAAGATGAGTGTTATATCTTCTCTTAATTGTTTGATTGTTTTTTCTTGACATTTTTATTTTGATTCAACAATTTTTTATATTTGATGTTTGATAAATTAGAAAAATAGAGAAATATGATAATTTTTTTTGAAAATGTAAAAATAAATTGATAAGCTAAATTGATAAAATTGAAAATTGATTGATGATAAAATTTACCAATTTAGATGATGATAAAATTGGCTTTTTGATATTTTTATAAATATAAAATGGACAAATTGTTTGAAGCTTAAGTTTATAAATAACTTAAAGCTATATTAATTAATCAACAAATCTAAAATCATGTCAACCAGAGCCAGCGCTTGTTACATTTGCCAAAAGGAAGGTCACTTCGCCAGAGATTGTGATCAAAAGAGACCTGAAAGAGAAAACAGAGAAAACAGAGATTACGAAAGAGGTGATTAATTACCATTATTTAGCTCCCAGAAGAGATGCTCCTAAATGTTACAATTGTCAAGGAACCGGACATCTTGCCAGAGATTGCCCATCCGAAAGAAAAGAAAGACAAGACAGACCTGAAAGATCATATAACCAAAGATCTTATGGACCCAAATGTTACAACTGTCAACAATCCGGACATATGGCCAAAGATTGCACTAAAGAGCAAGCCCAAAAGGAATGCTACAACTGCAAAAAGGTTGGACACATCTCAAGAGACTGTCCTGAAGGAAGCGAAAGAAAACCAGTTGAATGCCACAAATGTCACGAAGCTGGACATTTCGCCAGAGAATGCACAAGTAATTTTTTGAATTTATTTAAGACTGATTGACCTAATTAAAAGAGATCATTGAAGGGGTATGATTTTTTCATATTTCAATAATATAGTATTTTTCATTTTCCTATAAATTTTTTGCTTTAATAAATTCAAATCTTTTTTAATATAATGACTAGTCCACATCACATTCCTGTAACAACCAACTTTACTTTGATCGACTGCGAACAGGCTTTCAAAGGCTTAAATGAAAAATAATCTCTCTACGCATATAACTTTGCAAAAGCCTCTTGGAATGGAGCCAAAATTTGTTATTTTGAAAGATCTTATGAGTCACCCGCATTGCTTTACATTATCTTAAGAACATTTGAAAATAAAAATGCAAAAGATTTAGAGGAAGTAGCAAAAAATGCAGGATTCGCTGAAATAGAGCTTAAACAAATTTATATCTATTTATCAGCATTCCTGAATAACTGTGGTAATTTCAAATCATTTGGAGATTCTAAATTTGTCCCAGAATGTTCTCAATAAGCTTTGAAGAAATTCTTTTTGTTAAGCACTTATTGGTCAGCTCATCAAGAAGAATTTGCTAAAATTTACACCAAGATTTAAAACCTTATCTTTACTCATGAAAAACCTTATGGACTTTTAGACTTTAGTGATAAAGATGGGACAACCGGATATTATTCAAAAAATATTTCATCAACCGATGCCTAAAGAGTCAAATAAATAACTGTAAAACGGGGCCTGATGTCAGAAAATAACAGATTGGTTAAAGTTTCTTAAAATGAATTCATTGTGAAAGTAGCTTCAATCGAAAAAAAAGAATAAATTATCGAGTAAAATGGAATCAAACTTATTGTTAAGTATGGCGAATTCGCTCCATTCTTATCACAGGTTAATAAATATTTAACTGAAGCTGGAAAAAATTCAGCTAATGATATTCAAAGAGATATGATATAAGAATATGTTCATCACTTTAGAACTGGATGTATGTAAAAACACAAATAATCCCAAAAACATTGGATTAAAGATGTTGGACCAATTATTGAAACTAACATTGGTTTTATTGAAAGTTATTTGGACCCATTGAAAATCAGAGCTGAGTTTTAAGGTTTTGTTTCAGTTGTCAACAAAGAAGAATCAGAATTGTTAAACAAACTTGTTTAAAGTGCACCAGTGAGTTTACAATATTTGACTTGGGGCAAATAGTTCTAAGTTTAAGAGTTCAAAAAACCAGATTTTACAAGTTTGGATGTTTTAGCCTTTGCAAGTTCAGGAGTCCCAGTTGGTATTAATATTCCAAACTATCATGATGTTAGAGAGAATTTTGGATTTAAAAACGTGAATCTTGGAAACGCTTATGGTGAACCTTCTGTTGAGTCCATTCAATATACTCCTCAAGATCAAGTTGATCTTTGCTTAAAGTATTATAAACCATCTCTCTTTGTGATGGTCGCTCTTCATGAATTATTGGGACATGGTTCAGGAAAATTGCTTACTTCTAAGCCAGACTTTAAAAGCCCCTTAAATGGCGAATAAATCACAACTTTTTACGGACCAAATTAAACCTGGCACAGTATCTTCGGAGAAATCGCCTCAACTTATGAATAATGTAAAGCTGATTCAGTAGGACTTTATTTGTCACTTTTCGAAGATATCCAATAAATTCTACTTCCAAAATACACCAAATAATAAAGATGGGATATTGTTTACGTTGAATGGTTTGATCTTATTGTCAGTGGATTAAAAGGCCTTATTTATTTTGATGTTGACGGTAAAAAATGGTTGCAAGCTCATGTTGGAGCATCATACGCCATTATGAAAGTTCTTGAATAAGAAGGAGGAATTTTTGAAATTAAATAAACAGAGAGAGACGGAAAGCCATATCTTGAAGTCAATATGGATAAATAAGCATTCAAAACAAAAGGAAAACACGCAATTGGAAAATTCTTACAACACCTTCAAATTTTCAAATCAACTGCCGACTTTAAGCAAGGTACTGCTTACTTCAATAAATATTCATAAGTAATTAATTAAATATATTTAGGTAAATGAGCAATTCATGAAATACAGGGAAATTGTTCAAGCCAACAGAAGACCAAGAAGAATTGACGTTCAATCTGATGTCGTTCTGAAGGAAGGTAAAGTTGAATACGTAAAGTACGCTGCTTCTCCATACGGATGTATTGATGCAGGTGTTGCTCATTTTGGTGAAAATATTGAAGACATCATTAAAGAATGGGAAGTCAACAATCAAGAGTTTAGATACTGATTTAATTATCATTCATCATACTAAATATATTTCAATTAAATGATATTTATTTTTACATTAATTTAGAATACTTTTTATAAATCAAATAAGTGTCTATTTTTTAATGCTGTTCCAAAAATGTCCTGAATACAATCATTTTAAAACCTGAAATCAATCATAACATGCGCAATAGTCAAGCAAAAACAAAAAAAATCGGTTATGGGTATTTTCATGATACATCACAACTTAAAAGATCAAATCAT
>JAQTXT010000134.1 GCA_028688645.1 Rickettsiales bacterium | reverse complement strand
TTTGTATAAATTATCAAAGTATATACGAGGAACTCATAAGAAAAATAAATCAAATAAAACTATGATTGAAAGAGTTGAAAATTTGTTAGAAAGTGTAGCGAAGAAAAACTAACAATTTGTAGCTCCCTTTTGTCCTTCGGATATTTTCCATCCTTGAGAGGAAATGTCCGAAGGGCAAAGGGGAGCTACATTAAATTTTATTTAACAACAGACATCATTTCGTTTTTATAACTTTCATGACAGACAAGCCATATATTCTTTGCCTTCAAAGTATCTTTAAATAGGCTAAAATCTAATTTTTCTAATTTGCTACCATCGTTTATATTATAAATTCCCATTCCAAGCTTTTCTGCTATAGGCAAATTACCATAAACATCCCACATTGATACATTGTCTTTTAAAAATGCACCTTGAGCTACATTTTTAAATACATCAAAAGTATAAATATAAGCAGAATAACCATCTACAAAAGTAAAATTATAATTTTTTATGTAATCTTTCGCATTTTTCACTGAAAAATAAACAAAAGAATTTTTGTTTAATTCTTTGTTTGCAAAAAATAATTCAAGTTTTGTTTCTTTTCTTTTAAAAGCATTTGTAATTAAAAAAACTGATTTTTCATTATTATAAATAATTTCATTACTTGATGGCAAATATATTACACCAAAAACTGGTTTTAAATTTTTATATAACGAAATAGAAATAGCAAAAAGATTAGAACCATTAAAATATGCTTTAGTTCCATCTATCGGATCTATAATCCAAACATATTCGCTATTGCATGTTTTTTCTTTCAAATTTTTAGTCTTTAATGCAGTTTCTTCATCCAAAATAAAATGATTTTTAAATTTTTTTTCTATAGTTTTTTTAAAAATTTTACTAATTTTTAAATCTGTTTCAGTAACAATAGAACCATCACATTTACTACACCCAGTTATTAAGCTTTGATTTTTTAGTGCTAATTTTCCAACCTTTTTTAAAAAAGGAAAAATTACAGAAATATATTTATCCATCAAATAAACCTGTTATTAAATTAATTATGCAATTCTAACAAAATAAATTTATTTTACTAGAATTTTGTGAGATACCTTGCTTTAATCTTATTATTCTTCCATTAATTCTTTAACAAATTTATCAAGTTCATTTTTTTTAACATTTTGAAGCCTTTTTGCGTCTATTAATCCGCATAATTCATCAAAAGCTACTTCAAGACTATCATTTATAATAATGTAGTCATATTCTTTATAATGACTCATGGTATTTCTGGCATCAGCCATTCTTTTTTCAATTATTTCTTTACTATCGGTTGCTCTTGAACTTAGTCTATTTTCCAATTCTTGAATCGATGGAGGCAATAAAAATATTTTTAGTAGCTTTGATTTATCTTGAATTTTCTTCGATACCAAAAGATTACCTTGCCAATCTATATCGAGTAAAACATCATTTCCTTCATTAAACTTGTCTTCAACTTGACTTTTTAATGTACCATAAGATTTATCATAAACACCAGCATGTTCTAAAAACTCATCATTTTCTACCTTTTTATCAAACTCTTCTTGAGTTAAAAAATAATAATGAAATCCATCAACTTCACCTTCTCTTGGTTTTCTAGTGGTAGCTGATGTCGACAATTTAATGTTATTATATTTATCCAATAGCATTTTACCCAATGTAGATTTTCCAGTTCCAGATGGTGATGATAAGATAATTAAAAAATGTTCATATGGCAACATAATTTTCTCCTGATTTTATTTTGTTTTATTTGTAATTTTCTTAATTAAAAGAATTAATATTATAAAAATAATAATAATTGGTAATAAAGTTATAAACTCAAAAGTATAATCAATACCCTTTTGTCCAAATATAATAAATTTATTAACCGCTTTTTTCCATGATGTAGAAACCCGCCATTCTGAATTATTTAAAGAACTAACTTTAATTTCTGGTAGTATATTTAATTCTAATTTTGAATACTCAACATTTGTATCAATCTTTTGATTTGTATTTTCTAGTCTTTCAATTTCAATTTGAACATTGCTCAATTCTCTATCAACAGCTAAAATATCAGATAATTTTTCAGTCTTATTATCCATCATTTTTCTTAATCTGTCTCTTCTTGAATTTAAATTTTTTAGTCTATTTTCATTGTCCGAATATTGCTCTGTTAAATCTGTAGCATCAGAACTTTCATTTTTAATAAGTCCAAGAGATTTAAAATACTCAATATTATTAATTATCTTTTCAGTTGGAATTTTTAAAACAAAATTATAAGCTAACTCATTTTTTACATAATTATATGAATAAAAACTATCAACAAAACCGTTAACCTTGGCAACCTCATTAGTAATTAAAGAATATATATTTGAAGTATCTTTTACTTCTATAGTTAATCCATAACCTTTAACAATTTTTGAGCCAATTTCATAATTTCCAACACTCATCGATGAGGCTTTTAACATAGGAATACTATTATTAGAAGCATCGAGGCTTCTAGTAGCATATTGTTGCTGCCCATCATACTGATTATTTTTATCATCAGATCCAATAAAAATATATAACAGTACTAGTAAAAAAACTACAATAACTATATTTTTGAACAAAAATTTATTTGCCACTTTTATCTTTTCTATTAACACTATTTACTCCTTTGTTATTCATTTCTTTTATGATTTTATCTTGCCAATTTTCTTGGTATTTTATATAATGATGATCATATCTATAGATTTTTTTATCTGTATTTAAAGATAAAGTTGAATATTTTAAAGCTTCTTTATAATTTTGTAATTCAAAATTAATTGATGCTAAATGTGAAGAAATATTAGCCAATATAACTTTATTATTTTGTATAAAAGCCTTAATTAAACCTGCCTCATAATAGTTAATAGCTTTTTGATATTCTTTTTGTCCCCAATAAATAAAACCATATTTACATGAATCACATGCTTGTTCTTCAATATTAAGCATAGTTTCAAGATTAGAAATATCATCTAAATATTTTATAGATTTCACTTTATTTCCCAACATATTATTAGATTCTGACAATCCATACATTGATTTAATTTCCAATAATTTCAATCCAAATATATTAGAAATTTTGTACGCTTCTTCATATTCAGACAAAGCATTTTGATAATTTCTAACACTCGCTACAAATGAATAAATATAACCATTCTTTATAAAATATTCAGGTCTTCTTAAATTATTAGAAAGAACATTATTTATTCTAATGGCTTTTTTACAATAAACATTAGCTAAGTCCATTTTATATAAATATTCATAATTTAGACAAACATTAAGAGAAGCGTCAGCCATTAATCTTAAATTAGACAATCTTTTTGCTAATTTTATTGCTTTTAAACCATTTTTCTTCCCATTTATATAATCACCATATTTATAGTTTACAGCAGATAAAAAATTTAAACTTTGAGCAGTATACTCTTTATTATTTAATTTTGAGGCTAATTTTAATGAGTATTTTAAATAATCTATAGCAACTTTATAATTTCCAACACTTACTTCAATATTTGCTAAATTGTAAACTGCTAAATATTCATAATTAATATTGTTACTATTTTTCGCATTTATAGATATATATGTATATGCATTTCTTGCATCATTAAGATTATTAGTAGTTGAATATGTTTTTGCTAAATTCATAAGTAATATAAATCTTAAATCTCTATATTTTTTACTATTAAAATCTGGAATATTTAAACCATTTTCAAACGCATCAATCGCCTTATTAAAATCATACTTCTTATAATACATTCTACCTAATGCGTTATAATATTTTGGATTATAAATATTTAATTCAAGAGCTTTTGAATAGTATTTTTCCGCTAAATCATTTTTAAACATTAATTCAGCGATCAAACCTTCAAAATACTTTTTTTCACCTAAAATATCACTACTGTTATTTTTTAATGTTAAAAACAACAACTTATTACTAATCTTATTAAAATCTAATTTATTAAGACTATTATTCATAGAAATATAATCTTTTTCTGTAATGGCTTTAATTTTTTTAAGATTTGTTAATATTAAACTTGCTTCATCATAAGTATTTGTAAAATCTTTTATGGAATTATCTAAATTTAAATCGCTCTTTAAAAAACTATTATAATTAATTTGAATATATTTTACTAT
>JAQTXT010000013.1 GCA_028688645.1 Rickettsiales bacterium | reverse complement strand
ACTTGTAAGCTTATATACAAACACTTCCGAAGCAGTTATATTAATACTTCGTAAGTATTTATAAATTATTAAATGATATTAAAAATTAAAAAGGTATAAAAATGGTTAAATTCGTAAACTTACAACATCACTACTTTCAAATAATCAAAAAATCTAAAGACAATTACAAAGCAATTTTATTTGAAAAAAGATGTATTGGCTTTGATGTTGTTAAAGGACAAGTAGAGGGAAAGAAAATTGAGATTGAATGTTGGATCGGTGCAATGAAAGAAATTTATCTTTAATTAAAAAATTAAATACAACAGATACAAAAAAGCGGCCTACTAGAATTTATCTAACAGGTCGCTTTTATTTTGCTAAAATATTAACAATTCTATATTAATATTAGATTTATTATTTTTTTATATTTAAAATAAACAGTACTACGGAGACATATGAAGTATTTTTGGAACAAAAACAAAGTAAAAACTGATTAACTAATTTTAAAGAAACTATGACTATCTATCGTTAATTCTGTTTGAAGAAAATCTTGTTTTTTAATTAATCAGAATTTATTAAACTTATTCTAATCAAAATATTCAGTATAATATTCCCTATATGTTATATGAGCTTTCCCTTGATTATTTTTATGTAAATCTTTACTCGTATTGAAGCATATATTTAATAAATCAAAAATTGCCATTCTATGAGTATAATCCACTTTAATGTTATTGAAGTATTTATTTAAAAGTTCATCAAGTTTTTCTTGAATGAGATTATTATAAAAATTTTTGAATTCAAATAAAGATAATACATTATTAATATCGTAATAATCATCAACTCTAGTACCGTTTTCAATACTTTTATGAGACTCTGTATATTTTTTCTTTACATATGCTAGTAGCTTTTCTTTTATATTACTTAAAATAACCATATTGTTTGATTCTGGTTTTTTATCATATTCATCTGCACATTGTCTTATCTTGCTAAGAAAATTACTTATATCAGTATTATCATCATAAGTCTCATTAAATCCACTTAATTTAGATTTTAAATATCTTATTATATTACTAGCACTAAAGGCTTCTTTTGTATTGTAAAAACTATTATCTATTGATATGTATTTATTGTAAAAAGTTATAAATACTTCCAAACTTTTTAATTCATTTATAAAATCATTTCCTATGTATGTCGCTGGATTCTCTCTAATTTTTTTATAAATTTGTTCTTCATTTAATTTCAGAACTTCTAAACAAAATATACATATTGAATAACAACAATTATTATTAGCAAAATTGAATAAGTAATTTATTCTCTTTTCAAAGTTATAAATAAATCTATATACTTTTCTCATGTTAGAAAAGTAAGTTTTTATAATATTTGATAGTTTATTAGTTTCATTATTTTCATTATTTTTATCACTTTCATTATTTTTATTATTTTCATTATCTTTATTGTTATATTTACTTAATTCATCAAACTCGTCTTTAAATCTTTCATTACTTTCTGCTAAATTACTAATTAAAGTAAATAGCTTATTGGAATAAGTGGTAAGTGATAACTTTGGTATAGTTAAGTCTTTATCTATAATTTTCTCTAAATACACATAACCATCAAAATAATCTTCTGATATTGCTTTAGCAACTATCTCTTTTGAATAAAACAAAACATAAATTATATTTTTTATATTTAGGTTTGTTCTTATTATTCTTATTAAATTCAAAATTTCTTCTTTTGATAATCTATCAACATCATCTATAAAAATTACAAATTTCTTATTACTATTTTCTATCAATGGTTTTAGGAATGACTTTTTATTTAATTCATTTTTAAATTTGTAAATACTGCTTAATATAATTGATATGATTGAAATAAAGAAAGTTATTAATTCTGTGGTAAAATTTTTTGATAATCCATACAGTACTCCGCTTATAAATCCAGCAGTAAATGATGTTATAAAAACAAAATTACTGAAAATAGCTTTATTTATAATCTTTTCTATATAAAGAATAAATTTTACGAATAAAAATTTATATTTAGATTCTTGTATTTCTGAATTTTGCGCTTTTTGATTTTCTATTTTATGTTGTAAATTTTGTACTACTTCCTGTATATTGCTGTTTGAATTTTGTGATTTTAATCTATTTTGTAATATATTTTGTAATTTTTGTAATTTATAATCTTCAACAAAATCTTCTTTTAAATTATAATTTTCATTCAATTTTAAAAATAAATCATCATAAATATTTCCTTTAGTTGAGTAATCCCAATCACCAAATTCAAAATATTTTATAGGTTTTTTAGTTCTATTCTGTATTTGATTTTTTATTGAATTTCCAATTAAATCTTTTACTGAAAAATCTTTTAAAGAATTTATTGCTGAATTATTTACTAAGTTATCTGTTAAACTATTTATTGAATCCAGTTGCTTTTCAATTTCTTTTTTAACTTTACTTTTCCCTTCACCCCATTCCCCATTAATTCCAATCACCAAAGAGTTGTTTTCTTCATCATCAAAGAATGAGTCTGATTCGTTTGCAATATAATCCGCAACATATTTAGCAAATCTTTTTCTGCTCTCTTCTATTTCATTAGTCTTATTTGTTTTATTTAAATTTTCTACTTTGTTTAAATTCTTTAGATTTTCTGGTTTTGGATTTTCTATCATTGTTTTAATCTCATAAATAACTATTACTTAATTCAAATTCAGATCGATAAGTAATAAACAACCATAATGTAAACACAATAGATATTTAAAGTAAAAATAGTCTCATATTTAATTATATTGAATTATTTTATATTTAGCTTAATAAGACTATTTTTTCTCTAATTTTTCTTATTATATTTATTTCTTAACTGAATCTTTCAAAACTTTACCAACAGTAAATTTAACTTTCTTTCCAGCTGCTATTTTAATCTCTTTACCAGTCCTTGGGTTTCTACCAATTCTAGCTTTTGTTGAAACAACTTTGAAACTTCCAAAACCAATTAAGTTTACATCTTGTCCTTTTTTTACTGTTTCAATAACTGTTGAAACAAAACTATCTAACATATCTTCAACACTAGTCTTTGTATTACCAGTTTTTGAAGCTATTGCATTTATAATATCTGTTTTAAACATAACATTTCCTTTTTATTATTTTATTTTTAAATTGCCTATGCTTTTTATATTAAAAAGATTTATTTTATAAAAGCAAATGTTTTCGCTATGGCATCAATTATTTTAAACATAAATCACTATTTATACATAAATTAAATTATACATAAATCACTATTTTCTTCCCTTTAGGCAATAATATAAACTCTTCATCTTTTATCTTATTTGTAGTGGCTATGTAATCTATTGTGCTTTCTGGGTCATCTTTAAAGCTTTTTCTGTAGTATCTATAAGCTATATCTATTAAATTACTATTTTCATTTAATTCTATATTAAATTCTGTTTTTAAATTAAATGATGATTCTATTAGTAATCCTACAGTTGATTGAAGTACTGTATTTATATTTGAGCTATTGCTTGTTATATTCTCAAGACTTAAGTCTAATAGATTATATTTTATATCATAATAAGTTCTATAGTTTGTGTATAGGTTTTGAATAGCTAGTGCAGTTTGTGTTGCTTCCTTTCTAGTTTCTATTGTTAGGTTTGAATCTGTTGTGTTTGTGTCTAATGAAGTAATTAAATCACAAACACTCAAGAATATATTTGATATAAAGAAATCATTACTTAATAAAGTTTCTTGATCTACTATGTCTGTGTTTAATGATGAATCTGGGTCTGATTCGCTTTCACTCATATCTCCACTATCAACTTCATTGCCAGTAATATCTCGTATTATGTTATTCAATAATGTTGTAATATACGGAATGCTATCATACATTTCAAAGCCGACATCAATTAAACTACTTATTTCTTGCAAGAGTGTTGAGCTGGTCCCATTTAATAAGTTAGCTTGAATATCTTTTAATATTGCATCAAAGTCTCCATTTGCAATATTATTTATTGTATTTGCAAGTTTAGTTAGATTTGTTGTAATTGAATTTAATAATTTTTGGAGCTTTTCACTTAATGTAGTTTTTGTTGCTGTATTAAAGTTTTCTACGAGTAATTCTTTTTGATCTTCTATATTAGATTTTAAAGTATTTTTTAAATTCTTATTTGTAGAAGCTAATGGTTTATTCTGAAGTGTTTCTATAAATTCTACTTCAATAATAGTAGAAGCAATGTCTTTTACTAAATCACATTTCTTAGACAAAGTTTGAGCATTTACTCTTATTGGTCTACCATATACTAATTGTAGTGTACTTTTTCCGAGTTCTTTGAAAGCATTTTCAAATTTCTCTGATTCTGTATCATGATTGTCTCCAGAGAAAATAATTTGAAGTGGAATAGTCTTTCCGCTAATACCTAAATCTTCAAAGATGTCGCCTTTGGATTTGTTGCTTGAATTATTATTACTATTGTTGGTATTTAAAAAAGAAAGAGTATTATCGCTTCCTTTATCTTTATCACTTACTATAGTTGTTAAATTGCCATAGTGTTTGAATGAGTATTCTATATCACTTATATTACTTAATTCAAAACTCTTACCACTTGGTGAAGTCCAAGTGACTATATGTTGTCGGTCGGAATAAGTCATTTTAATTACTGGTTTCCATTTACATTAATTAACAAAGGACTGTTGAAATTATTATTCAATGCATAATTTGTATTGTAGTTCTTTGGTGCATTTATGTTTATATCAAGAGTGGATTTGCCATTATTAAAGTTTTGATTATTTTGTCTATTAGCTAGTGAATTGCTTTTACTTAAGTTTCCATTGCTTGAATTTTGATTGTTTGGATCACTATCGCTTCCGAACTTTGTCTCTAATACTGCAGGTGTGACATCTTTTGAAGTTGGTATTTTTGATGATGATATCATTGAATTTGGAATTGCTGTCAGCATGTTGTCTGTGGAAGTGTCTTTCCATTTAGTTTGATTTTTTTCTGCATTCTTTATTTTATTCTCTGCACTAAAAGAATATTGAAATTTTTCCTTTTCAAATTGTTCTAATGACTCTAATCCTGCCTTGCCTATACCACCCAATTTACTTGGTAATTTACTCAATGCTATCAATATCCATTTTATTGGTGTAATAATTAAAGTATAAAGACCCTGTCTTATTACAGTTAATACATTTATGAATCCTGTTCCGAATCCATCAGTAAATGATTTAAAAGTATTTACTGTATTACTTATAATCATTTTAACTGTGTCAATTACATTAAAGAATATTGATTTTATAAATTCAGCAAAGGCATTTGCTGATTCTCTGAACCAATCAAATTCTTTATAACAATATTGAAATGCTTTTACCAAACCTCCAAATGCTAATGTAATACCAATTATAGTAGCTGATATAGGAGCAAAGCTTGCTATTATAGCTACTCCCAAAGATATGAATATTGCCTTTAGTATTTTACTATCCTTTGTAATATCATTGAATAAATCTATTAAACTTGTTAATGATTTAAATATTAAATTTATTGCAGGTGCTAGATACTTAAATAATTGTATAGTTAATCCTTCAACTGCAGATGTGAAGTTATCAAGTGATACCTTTGTTGTAGTTCTAAATATATTTGCAAGACTTACTGTGCTACCTTTAGCGTTAATCAATTCTGTTCTATAAGCTCTTAACTTATCACCACCTTCTTTTACAAGGAAGTTTAAACCATTCATAGCTTCTTGACCTACAAGTGTTTTATATATAGCTAGTTTCTGAGCATTACCATAGTTTTCTGTAGAAAGTTTAATGTCATCAATAATATCTGCAAAATCTCTCATATTACCTTGATTATCCATAATAGATACACCTAGAGCATCAAGAGTTTCTTTTGCACCTTCTACTGGACTTGATAATCTTGCCATAATACCTCTTAGGTTTGTTCCTGCAACAGATCCTTTCATGGAGTTATCTGCAAGAACAGCTACAGCAGAGTTGAAAGTTTCTATACTCTGACCTGCAGTAGTAAATATACCTCCAGCTATTTTACTTGTTTCAAATAATTCTTCTATATTAACATTAGTCATTGTAACTGTCTTTGACATTGTATCCATAATTCTATCTGTATTAGTAGCTAGTTGATTCATATCACCACTATTTAAGTTAAATATACCTAATGCATCACTTATAATGTCAGAAGCTCTTGCTAGATCAAGACCACTTGCTGTAGCCATATCAAGAGACTTTGGCAATAGTGTCATTATCTCATTTGTAGTCTTACCAGCCTTTGCCCAGAAATCAAGACCTTGACCTGCCTGTGTAGTAGAGAACTCTGTTTTAGCTCCAAGATCTAAAACAAGTTGTTCTAGTTGTTTAAATTCAGAACTATCTTTTGCTACTCCGCCTTTAATCTTTGATGTAGCTCTTAGAAAAGTATCTTCAAATTCCATACCAGTTTTTACTGCAGATCTTATTCCAGCTACTACAGAAGCTATACCTATTACTTGAGCTATTTGAGTATTAGCAAGTTCTTTTAGTTGCTTAGTTGAAGTAGAAAAGATTCCAGAGATACCAGAGGAAGCTTTTCTGATCTCTTGAGTAGCAATGGAGAAACTATCTTTTAATGAATTGACGCCCTCAAGGGAGAGCTTGAGGGCTATTGAATATACTGTTGACATGATTTTAATAGTGTATTATATTAGAATAAATTTAATTTTAGGTAAGTTTAGATATTTATCTCTTCAACTTTTTTATATAAATCTTCCATGTTATTTTCATAAATTCTAAAACCAGTACCATGATTTCTTGCCATAGTGCCTTTATCATGTAATCTCAAATCTACTAATAATTTCTGACTTTCAAATTGGCTTTTTAATATTGATTTTGTTGTTCCACAAGAAAGTAATTTTGCTCTATCATAATAAAAATATTCAATATTATCTCTTATTTCAACTTTTGCCTTTACAAGTAAAACACTTTTAACTTTTTTATCAAATTGCTTCTCTACCTCGGCTAATCTCCATGTAGCAATTGTACTACCATCTATGTGTCTAACCGAAATGTCATCATCTTGAACATGTAAAAACAATCCAGAACTATTAGGTTTTATGCCCATTGTATAATACATACCAAGTCTATCATTTTTGTCTTTACTTCCATATTTTTTAATTGCCTCTAAAGGATTCATCTTCCATGCTTTATTATTAAAAGTAAATAAAGTCACAAGATTATTACAGTTTTCTCTTGTAGATTTTAACTCAATATTGCCAAAGTCAGGCAAAGATATATTATTTTCTTTAATTTGTAACAAATCTTCTAGTGTTTTACCAATTCCTGTCGGACCGTTTCTATGAGTTTTTATATATCCCATATTTTTAATACAAGATAAGTTATTTTTAATCTCGTTTAAATCCATTCCCATTTTTATTTTACCTTTCTAAAAATTATTATATATTCTTTGGTCATTGTTGAAGCAATAGCGCCTTTTTTATTTGTTGGAGAATTTCTAGACGGCATAACTTTATTTAGAATATTTCTAACAAAAATATTTTCAAATTTCAATCCAAAATATTCAAAAAACTCAGCCGTTATTTGATCTAATTTTATTTCAATACCTTTTACTTTTCTATTTCCCACTATAAAACAAATAGTTCCGCCAATATTAAGATTGTCAACAATATTTTTTAAAACATTATAATAACCATTAAAAAAATACAATACATCATTCGCTCTTTTATTGTCTATTTCCTTTATTTTGTTTATTGTATCTACTAGAATAAGACTATTATATATTTTATCATTTATTATATCTTTTTTTCCTATAGATTCATTGTCTATTTTATAATTAATTTTGCCAAAAGAATTCAAGTCATTTATCCATTCCAAACCAAAACTTGAATATTCGCCATAACTAACTGTTGTTCTACTATCTCCATATGGCGGAGAAGAAATTACCAAATCATATTTTAAATTATTATTAAATGGTTTTTCTGAATTATTCAGATGGTGTTCAACATGTCCTGTAGGGTTTAAAGTATTTTGAATTATATCAATACTTTTTTTAATACAATTCAATACCTTATTCGCAATATCGTTATTTATTTTGTTTAACTTTATTAATTCATTTATCTTTTTTATTTCTAATCTATATCTTTTAAACTCGCCTTTTCTTGTAAAAGATTGATCTCTACACATAAAAGCAAAACAAATAAGAAATAAATCTTTATAAAAATAATCATTATTTTTCAAAATATATCTTATTTTGCCTAATTCATTTAAAACGCTTTTATCATACCAATAATCTATATTTTTTATAGTTGGAATATCTACGCTAATATTATTATTTAAATCAACTTCAAATTGATTTAGATCTTTTAATAACAACTTTATATCATATTTTGTGGTTTTGACTTTTGATATTAATAATGCTAATGAATTTATATCAATTCCAATGGCTTTATAACCCTTTAAACTAGCTTGTAATAAAGTTACCCCGCTTCCTGAAAAAGGATCAAAAATAACATCCTGTTTTTTAGCATATTCATCAATTAAAAAATCTACTAATAATGGATGCAACATCGCTGGGTATGGATGTATAGCATTTCTATTTGTTCTTAATTTTTGCCCTTGAAATGACAAGTTGTCTAATTCTAGTCTTTTAAATTTAAAATTATTTTGCATTTTTTGACTTATTATTGACTACTCTTTTACTATACTAATTTCCTATTAGGATTTTATAAGTTGATTTAATATTTTGCAAGTTTTTTAAATTAAATATTTTTAATCAATTCATTTAATCTATTTGCTATAAATAAGATATTTCTCACCGATTATTCCATATTCCGTAATAGTCTTTATATTCAAACTCAATAAATTAGTCAGTATCTCATAATTATTTAACAGAAGCAATTGCGAATAATACTCAACATTCGTAATTACTTCTTTTGTAAAAAAGCATAAATACTACTTGTATAATCAAAGTCATTTGTATCAAGTTCTTCTATTTTCTCTTGTTTTTCGTTTGTCATAGTAGCTATATTCTTAATCAGAACATCTGCTTCTTTACCTTGAGTAATATTCTTAATATCTTTTAGTTTAAGCTTTTTAAAAAAGCATAATTCTTCTACTTTAATTCCATTGTAATCATATGGATATAATAGCTTTTGAGTAATACCTTTATTCTCTTCATCAAATAGTATTATTCCGATTCTAATTCCTTCTATAAGTTTGGATCTAATGATTTTTAATTTCTTTAGTTCTTCTTGGTCTTCTTCGGTATTAGTGGAGGTATTGGTACTTTTTACGATACTTGATATATCTTTATAACCCATTTTTTCTTTAAATGAGTTTAAATATTTGTTTGCTTCTTCTTCAGACATTAGAATTTCTAGTTTTTCTGACATACTGTTTCCTTTGGTTTGTTATTAAATTGTACGATAATATTTTTTAGCTTATACTTAGTTTTCCAGTCTGGCATACCAAGTCAAAGCTATCACTTTGAGCCTCTCCTTGCTTCTTACCACTATCTCCACTCAATACAATATAACCAGTTCCGCTATATGTCTTTTCTGATGAGTTATAGACAAATGATAGGTTTTCTTTTCCTAATAGACCTTTGAATTGTTTTTCTTTTGGACCAGATAGATCAACTACAAGCCCTTTAATATATCCATTTTGATAAGTCTTTTTTGGTACAGTATGGTCTGGATATTCTATAAATTCTTTTATAAATTCTCCGCCTTCAAATGTTTGAATGTCTACCGTTTCAACTGGTATTGCAAAGCTTATACCTGCAATCTTAACTGTTTTTGAACTTCCCGCCATGTTATGTTTCCTTTATTGGTTTTTAATTATTTTGTTTTTTGCTCATTTGTTTATTTTATTTTTGTATTTTTTTTGATTTTATTCATTTGTTTTACTGTTTTATCTATTCACCACTTCCAAAGTAAAACCCCACAAAATTCGTTATATCGTAAATCCTACCAACTCCGCTCAATTCAAAATTTGGATTTATATTAAATCTATTTGGGTTTGTACTATCTAGTTGAACTATGCTATCTTCTATTGCTTGGTCTACATCTGCAATCCAAGCATTTTTTCCATATAATCTGAATCTTGTATCAAGTTCAGCTTTAACATCTTTTAATGTTCTTGCCGAGTCATTGTTTGTGACTAGACTTTCACTGACAATTATTATTGATTTCCAAGTATCACTATCTCTGAATATCATCATTAAATCATAACCTATATTACCTAATAGAGTAATGTCTCTGTCAAATCTGTATAATGGATTCTTTTGACCTTCTGGGTGATATAATGTAATAAGGTCTCCAATTCTATAACCGCCTGTAGATTTTGGTTCCAGATTAGTAATGCCAGCTTTTAATAAAGTATCTCTTTCTTTGTATGTTAAAGATCTTAGTTCGTTATCATAACAGCCAGCTATAATGACATTTACTGAATCAGATCTTCTATTATTTCCAAATGTGATAAGAGTATCTATATCAACTGTACCAGTTTTGATTTCAGTTTCATTTTCTGTTATTACTTTTTCTGTAAACACTTTTCCAGTATAGGCTAATATCCACTGACATATTAGACCATCTCTAAATGAATTACATTTATCTTTTAATCTATCAAGATTATCTGTGTCATTAAATTGAGATACTATTCTTGTTATTTGGTGTTCAACTGTAATTACATTCAAAGCATCTATTATATTTACTACTCCAGAAGCTTCACTTGTAATAGCTGTTGTAAAAGCTATTCCATATTTATCTGTTGTAATTACTTCATTATCACTATTTACGAAGTCTATTTCAAATTTAGATGTTTCACCTTTCCATTTTGAAGTTAATGATAGGATTCCAGTTTCTGAATCGTAGCTTGCAGTAAATGGTAATTCTACATATTCATCTATAGCAGATTTTATTGCTTGTAATATATCAGCAGTTTCAAAATCTTTCTCTATTGTAAAAGGTATTCTTACTTTATTGAATATATTTAAATCAGTTTTTCTTGGAGCTTTTGCAGGATTAACTTGATAACTTGTAGCTATTTTGCCTACTACATCTGCAGGGGCTTCAAACACAAGTTCTTTAAATCTCAAATAACATGTAAAGTTCTTTGTTGGTGTTCCGCTCAATATACCTACAGTCATTACTTGACTTGTTCCTGTTCCATCTACTCCCATGAAATATGTTGATACTTTTGAACCATTATTATCTTTGGGAAAGAGTTTCATTGCCATTCTATGTAATGGAGAACCAAAGCCATAATATGTTGCTACATCATCAGAGTTAAAGAATTGTTTAATCTGATTATCTACAACAGATTTGTCTGTTGTATAATTACCTATTACAAGTATTCTTTCATCACGAGAGAAAGCACCTGTATTTTGAGTTTTCTGTTGAAAGGAGATGGAAGTAGCAGAGGCTATAGCATTAGGGTCTAATGTTTGGGTTACCATGATTTTGATTGTTTTTATTAATAAAATTGTAAAGTTATAAATTATTCATCATCAATTATTAGTTTGATAAACGGATCAATGAATTCATCTCTTATATTAAGCTTTGTATAAAGTTCTTTTAATTCATCGCCCTTTATTTGCTCTGTATATTCAAAATAGCTTATATTGTATTCTAACAAATAAGCTAATGTTGTTTCTGTTTGGTTATTATCTTCTGGAGTAAGTATTCGCTTCCATGAATTAAGTATCTTTTTGTCTATATAAAGACTTTTATCTATGTTTCTATTATTCTCTGTTCCGAAGCAATAAGATTGTTCAGAATTACATATTGCAAGTATTTGACTTAGTAAGTAATCAAGTCTTATGCTGGATATTTTATCATCACTTATTATTGTACTTTTATTGGTTTCTGTATCAGTATTCTGTTGAGAATAACCTTTGGAGAATAGATAAAATTGTAAAGTAGAGTTTGCATATACTTTATTGCAATATTGCATGTTTGGTGGATATGTTGTATTGGCAATATCTATTATTATACAAGGTAGATCTTCCTTTGTAAGCGGTTTAAACTTATCTGTGAAGATTGTGAAGTCCAAGTCGCTTTTTATTTTAGTTTCAGTATAGCCTTTATCTCTAGCTAATTGTATTTGATTATCTCGTTCATTTGCAATGAATGTAGCAATTTTATCTTTTACTATTTTGAAGTAAAAGTTTTGAATTAGATCGTTGAATATCATATATTTTTACTTATTCTGTAATTTTAAATTCCGCCATTAGTTCTAATTGTTTGCAAAATAGTATCTGTCTCTAAACTATCTTTTAACAAACTCAAACTTAATTTATAAACCCCGATTGTTCTATCTTCCATCACATAGTCTATTTTAAAATTTATCATGTTTGTGTCAGTATTTGTTTCTTGAGTATTTTGTGGAATAAACGATATTGTCCAACTAGCTTGGGGTCTTCCTATTTTTACATCATCAATATTAAGTGTTGCTTCGCTACTATCATTTATTACAGATGTCTTAGTTTCAGAATTTAATTGAATACCGATATAATTGCTTATGCACTTTAGAACATCTGCAGAATCGTAGTTTAAATCTGTGGGATCAAGTAAAGAGTTTTTGCCTTGAATCTCTGTTCCATTTGAAAGGATACAAGGTACAGAAAAAGGATTGTTTTTGAATAGCAATCCTTTGTCTCGTTTTAATAAGTCAAAACCATTCATTTGTTTTTATCCTTCTTTATAATTGAACCTATATGTTGATACTCTGGTCTTTCAGCCTTAGTAATATATTCAAAATATAATTTTGATGTGTTGGTTAATTTTATTCCTTGATGCTCAAACTCATTAGACCATGAACCAGCAGGTTTAAATAAAATTAAAAAATTACGACTATTTAACTCTGTCAAATAATAGCGAATATCTTCATTTTCATTATCTATTTCCAGTTTTTTACCTAAGATATCGTTTATCCGAACAATATTGTTAGGATTTTTCTTGCTATTATAACTTTCTTCAAATTCCTGAATATGATTATAAACAAATTTAAAAAATTCTAATTCATCATCCGTAATTTCAGCAAAAACCCTGCATGTCCTTTGTTGAACTTTTTTGTCCGCTTGAAAATCTCTAAAAATTAAAGCCATAGTTTTTATAGCTAATAATGAAGGTGTTTTTCTTATAGATTCAAAATAATCAGAAAGATAATCTAAAAAATGTGGATTATCTTTTATTTCTTTGCAAAATTTTTCCATTTCTATTGCATAGTTTAGAAATAATTTCCATTTATTTTCCATACTTTTAGTATAATACAATTTTAAAGCTTTCATTAAGGGATCTATAATTGGTACTCCAATAGCTGTCTCTGATATATTACAAACAATATCTAATATTTTATCTTTTGTTTCTTTATCCATATCTATTTAAAAAATGACATAACTATTATATAATGATAAAACCACAACTTTCAATATTTACACCAAATTATAACTAATCACAAAGCAATCATTATTTGTCGGAATAAACAATGGTCTACTCTTAACACCATAAACAAATGCTGTTGTACCAACTGACAATATGCTCCAATAAGCATAAGGTAATTGCTTTGTTTTAATCATAGTTAAAGCATTTATATTGCCAATACTTCCATTATTAATCATTGTTGCTGAGTTATCTATTCCAGCATATACAAGGTCAAACCTTACATCTTCAGGAAGTAATAATGCAGTGCCGTTTGGAATATATGGTTGAAGTGTTCCTTCATTTGCATAACCATAACCACTTGGTACTTCAAACTTTGCATTATAACTCCATAAGTTAATTCTGAAACTTCCTGCAGAGAATTGTCCATGAAATGTTGCACCATTAGTATTCCATGTTGGCAGTTTAATGTCTGTAAGTTTGATTCCATTATCAAACTTTGTATTCTTTATAAATTTCTCATTTGATAGTAGAGCATTTACTGTATCTCTAGCACATATCAAGTTAAATGCACCTGCACCACTTACTTTAGCATCATCTACAAGTAATTGACACATGTAATTTAATTGACTTATTGGATTACCAGTTCCGCTCCATTTATTATCTGTTCTATCTATGTAATGAGTATTCTTTCTGTTGAATGTAATTATACTTCCATCACTTAATGTTATTTGATTGTTGAATAATGCATCACTTACCATCTTTTCCATAGCATTTACTATTGTATCAGAAAACCCACCCTGTCTTTCATTTAAGAAGGTATTTAGATTACCTACTTTCTCATAAACAGTTTTACCAAATTGTCTTTTATCAAACTGTGCTGGTGTTAACATATCATATTGATTAAAATATGGTGGTGTATATTCAAGAGTTTCAAACTTATTAAAGTTTACCATTCTTGCTCCATCTCTTTCTACATCTACAGCATAGACATTTTTTACACTTCTTTTATCAAGTTCTATTTTGTCAAAGTCAGTGACTATTTCTCTTGCAAAGGAGGTTAAGAAGCAAGTTGGCTTTTGATAGAGAGTAAAGCCATCTATCATGGTTTTTATTTGGGGAGTATACATAAGGTGTTCCTAAGGTGATTAGTAAAAAGTAAAATTAAAAAGTAATAAAAATAAAAAAGGTAATAATAAGAAAGGTTAGAGAATTAGTTCAAATAGCTATTCAGATTCTGGCTACTTAATACAAGCAATCCATTATTTTTGAGTAGCGTTCTAAGTCTGCCTTTATTAGCCACTATGGTATCTAATGTAATACCAGTATCAAATACGATCTTATTCTCATTAAGTATTCCAAGAATTATAACACTTGCTACAATGTCAGCACTATTTTCTGTATCACTATTTGTAATATCTTTATTTAAAACAGCTACAGGCACTTGAGAGCCATCTGTTTTTGTACTATCAAATTTAGTTAATTTTCCGCTTGCTGTTATTTCTCCAAGTAGTGTTCCTTTTGCCAAAGTAGTGCTTGCGGGAACTACTATTGTATCTTGCATTGTGGTTGCTTTGTAATAAAGCGGAGAATTATCAAACTTTGTTGAACTACTGGTGTTTATTGTATCAGCCATATTATTTTCCTATTGGTTATTTATTATTGGTATTTAAACTTGCATTTGGATTATTCAAATGCGGCATAAAGGCTTTAATCTTTGCTTCAGCTTCAGCATTAGCTTTTTCTGATTCTGCTTTTAGTTCTTTATCTTCATCTATTTTTTTTGCTATTAAGTCTGGATTGTTATCCTTTTCCATAGTAGTGATTTCATTTTTATTGATTCTTGCTTTAATATATTTTGCTTGAACTTCAGAGTTATTTAAAAATGAAGTTCCATCTTTGATAGCATTTAAAGCTATCTCTGGTGCTACATCCATAAATTCAAGATGAGATTTTACTCTGGACTTTTCTGAATCTATACCATTTTGTACAGCTTCATTATACAGTTTAGGGTAGAGAGTTTTTAGATCTTGTAAAGTTTCTAGTTTTGTTTCTAGTTTTTCCATTTTAGTTTCCTTTGGGTTATTAATAATTGGTTTATCTTTTAAATTTATCTCTGAATAATCTCCAAGAAGAGCTATAAGTTTTTCAAGTGTGTTTTCTTGATTTGTTTTTTCAATTAAAGAACACATTGATTGAATTTGAATTTCTGCTTCGGCTTTTGTGAGTTTAGTTTTTGCGATATCTTTTTCTTCATCACTCTCAATAACATGTCCCCAAGTTTTAAGGTCGTTTGTTCCTATGAAGTATGTTTCATCATCCATCATCTTTTCAATACTTGGTTTGTCTAATTTTGTATATTTAGCATAGCTCTCACTCATTAAATCTCTCAACTTAACAATTTGAGTACAAGCTGTTTTAAGTTTTCTGTAATCACCTATTACTGCTACACTGGGATTATGAATCATGATTACAGAATTATTCTCAAGTTCAAGACTATCGCCTGCAAGCATTATATAACTTGCAATAGAAGCAGACAGACCAGAAACTTTTATTGTTTTAGTTCCTTTGTTGTATGTTTTTATCGCATTGTATATTGCTATTCCATCATAGACATATCCACCGGGTGAATTTATTGATATATTTATATTTGATTTACAATCATTTAATTGTTTGATTATATCTTCATATCTTGTGTCTATACCAATTACACCTGTGATGTTTATTGCATTATTATCACTTGATGTTGGCATACTTTTCTCCGCAACTTTGGCAAATACCGTTTAATATCTTTTTCTGACCACAACGAAAGCATTTTTTATCGCTGTAAACTGGTGTTTCTGTGGCTTTAGTTTCAACTTTTGTTGTTGTTTTTGTATTAGTTTTTGCAGTTTTTTTGTCTGAATTTGTGGTATTTTCTGCAGTTTCTGTCGTATTTTCTGTGTCAGATACTGTATTATCTGTTGAATCTTGATTCTCTATTGGTTCATCAACTTGCTGATCCGTGTTTTGTGTAGTAGATGTATCATTAGTTTGCTTTGATTCATCAATTTTTGTGGTAGTTTCTGATTTTTCAGTCTTTTTTGTATTATCTAAGCTTCTTGCCATAGTAATTTCCTTTATTTATTGATAATTTAAGTAATTGGGTAATTTGAGTAATTATT
Organism: Rickettsiales bacterium; assembly: GCA_028688645.1. Lineage (GTDB taxonomy): Bacteria > Pseudomonadota > Alphaproteobacteria > Rickettsiales > UBA1997 > CALXSC01. The sequence goes on along the minus strand of JAQTXT010000013.1, from coordinate 1,157 downwards.
CACTTTTATCAGCTTTTTTGCTGGTTTTAGTGGCTTTTCCACTTTTGTCTTTTTCTTCATCTTGTTCATCTTCATCATCTGTGGAATTTTTATTGGTGTTTTTATTTTTAGCATTGTCTTCGGTGTTATTCACAAAATTAAATTCTTTCATTAATTGATTTTCTGTATTTATTCTTTCTATTGTGCTATCAAAGTCTGTGCTATTACCCAGCTCTTCCATCGCTTCTTCCCTTGTACTTAAGTTGTTGTTTATTTTCTCAACAACTGCATTTACTTCTTTTAATGGATCTACATGAGGTATTGGAGGACTTATGAATCTACATTTATTTAATGCATTCATATCTATTTGGGTTTCTGGACTATTTCTTATTTTATCAAAGTTATTTATATCTAAATTACCTTTTAAGTTTTCAAGTAGAAAGAATGTTTTAAATGTTGGTTTATATATTCCATCAATAATAATGTTCTTTCTCATAATCTTAAGTGTTAATTCAAACATCTTTAATGCACCTCTACTTGCACTGAAGTTATTACTGAATAACATTACTGCTATTTCAAAAGGTATGCTTTGACTTGCGAATATGTATTTTGCATTTGCATCAAGGAATGCTTCAAAGTTTACATTGGGTCTTTTTGTATCAAAGGACTTCATGGTCTTTCCTACACCTAGATTTATGAGGAGACCATTTGTTAATTTAAGTATTGCTTGTTTTGTGGAGTCTTCTAAATCTGGATTATAAGTAACTCCATTATTTTTAATTAATTCTCTACCAACTAGAATTGGATTCTTACCATCACTTTGATCAGTATGTTCTATTACAGTGGCTAGTTTAGAATTAACTTCACTTGCTATTACTTCATTCTCTGTATATTTTGAGAGTTGGTCTATCTTTTGAATAATTGAGCATATAGTTGATACACCTCTTACTTGACTTATTCTACTATTGTTGGCATATACGAGCCAAGCTTGAGTATTACCTTTAGAGTCTTTTGCAATTACCCTTTCATTTGTTCCATTTTCTGTCGCTACATAATAAGCTACATGCTCTCCATTCTGATTAATTTCTACACCGTCTATTACTTTATTATTTGGACTAGTTGAAATACCTCCACAGACATCTCTTCCATCTATTACTTGTAATTTGACTATACCATCT